>DASZFN010000293.1:0-2633 GCA_035939715.1 Gemmataceae bacterium
CGTTGCAAGCGTCAGTAAGGTCGAGCGTAAGTCGCCCGCACAATCCAGCGGGTGACAATGGATGGCTTCAAAAAAATGCACCAGCCGTCCCGCGCCGTCGGTATGCCGATTTCTGCAACAAAATCGGCGCAAAGCGGACGATCGCAACTTTGGAGAACAACTATTTGAACTGACGCAAGAATGAATAACGAGTTTGCCTCAGCGGTCGCTG
The DNA here is from genome assembly GCA_035939715.1 of Gemmataceae bacterium. Lineage (GTDB taxonomy): Bacteria > Planctomycetota > Planctomycetia > Gemmatales > Gemmataceae > DASZFN01. The sequence goes on from DASZFN010000293.1 coordinate 212, forward strand.
CCGTGTCGCTTACTGCTGTGCGTTCCGTTGAGATCGCCAGGTCGGTCCAGAACGCGTCCAGAATGCAGGCGGCACTATCCATTCCGTTCGTAACGTGGGATCGTGACGAGCCACGAGGCGAAAGCGGCGATGCACAGCACGCCCTGCACTAGCCCCAGGGCAAGCGCGCGGCCGCCAAATGTTGGAGCTAATTGCGTTACCAGGCCGGCCAGCAGCACCATGGCGAAGGCCTGACACGAAGCGGCCAAACCACGCATCTGCGGGAATTGGTCCAGCCCCATCAGCAGAAGGCCGGGCGTCGCAAGCGACATGCCAAAGGAGTAAAATCCGAGCGGAAGGATCGAGCAGGGCACGGTCGCGGCATGCGCGGCGTGGAAGGTCACGTTGACCATGCCGCTCGTAAGCTGGACGGAAAATCCAGCCAGGATCAACCGGGCTGACGCGACCCGACCGGCGAGCCTTTCGGCGGCGAGCGAACCGAGGACGATGCCGGCAACGATGGGCACGAACATCGTGGCATATTGCGTTGGCGGCAGGCCCAATTCGTGCCCGAGGAAGGCCGGCACCGAGGCGACGTAGAGGAACAGGCCGGCAAAGCTAAGTGCGATGGCAAGAGCAACAAGACGGAAGCGGTGATTACCGAAGGCCACGACATATTGCTGCGCCAGGATGCCAAGCCCGAACGGGCGGCGTGCATGACGCGGCAAGGTTTCCGGCAGGCTGCGCGCACAGAGCATCAGCATCGCAACGGCATACGCGAACAGCGTCAGGAAGATGGCTCGCCACGTGAACAGCGTGACCACCCATCCGCCAAAGACCGGCGCCAGGGCGGGTGACAGCCAGAAGATCATGCTCACCAACGCCAGCCATCTGGTCGCGGCGGCGCCCTCAAAGCAATCGCGAATAATGGCGCGTCCCACTACGGTGCCAACTCCGGCCGACATGCCCTGCATGACGCGGAAGGCGGTTAGCCAGCCGACGCTGGGCGAAAGCGTACATCCGAGTGCCGCCAAGCCGAATGCCGAGAGCGCGGAGAGGATTACCCGCCTGCGTCCAAAAGCATCCGACAACGGGCCATGCATCAAGCTCATGCAGGCAAAGGCGAGCAAGTAGCCGGTCAGCGTGAGCTGCAGGTCAGCGGTGCTGGCTTGAAAATCGCGCTGGATGTCGGCGAATGCGGGCAGGTAGGCATCGATCGACAGCGGCCCGAGCAAGCTCAGGCCACCCAACATGACAGCCAGGCTGCGGCGGCCGACTGCGGGCTGCACGGCTGCGGGCACGGTCAGACCTGAGCCATGCCGCCGTCCGCGAAGATCTCGCTTCCGGTCATTGACCTGCTGTCGTCTGACGCCAGAAAGAGCGCGACGTCTGCGACGTCGTCGGGGTCGGCCATCCGTCCAAGCGGCGACTGCTCGATCAGGCCAGCGATCATAGCGTCCTTCTGGCCGGTTCTCGCCAGGGCGTTGAGCAGGCCGGGCGTCGCCGTAGCGCCGGGCGAAAGAACGTTCACGCGGATTCCGGTGCCCTTTAAGTCCAGCGTCCAACTGCGGGCGAGATTGCGGATCGCCGCTTTGCTCGCGCTGTAGATGCTGAAGGCCGCAGTTCCCATCGAACCCGTGGTCGATCCCGTAAGGATGATGGACCCTCCGTCCCGCATCAGCGGGAGTCCCTTCTGAACCGTAAATATCGTACCTTTGACATTCACGCCGAAGACTAGATCAAAGGACGATACCGTTATCTTGCCCAGGGGCTCCAATGCGCCCAGTCCGGCGTTGGCGAACAGGACGTCGATGCGGCCATGAGCCGACCGAACCTTTGCGAACAGCCGGTCGAGGTCTTCGAGATCGGACACATCGCCTTGTACCGCCGTCGCGCCGGCTCCGATCGCTTCGATCGCCTTGTCCAGTTCCTCCTGTCGGCGCCCCGTAATGTAAACATGAGCCCCCGCCGCGACGAACCGTTTTGCGCTTGCCAGGCCGATGCCACTGTTCGCGCCGGTGATGACCGCGATCTTTCCTTCAAGTCTGCCCATGGCGTCCTCTCAATGCGTGATGATGGACGCGACTTATGGTCTTGCATTCCTCTCTTCCAGTATGCACCTTTTGGTAAGTACCAACCGGGAGCGGATTGAGATGAAGAAGGAAGCCTTCACCTGCGGCCTGGACGCCGCCCTGTTTGTGCTCGGGGGCAAATGGAAACCGTTGATCCTGTACCATCTGGCCCACGGGACCCGTCGTTATGGCGAGTTAAGACGGGCCATCGGGAGGGTCAGCGACAAAGTGCTGACTCAGCAGCTCAAGGAATTACAGGCAGACGGGATCGTCGATCGTGCCGATTTCGGAGAGATACCCCCGAAGGTCGAATATTCCCTCACGGCTTTCGGGAGAACGTTGGGAAAGGCGCTGGCTCCTCTTTGCGAGTG
>DASZFN010000294.1:0-14227 GCA_035939715.1 Gemmataceae bacterium
TCACGATGAACAAGGTCGCCGGCCCTCCTGCGACAGAAGTAATGTTGGAGGGACCGGCGACCATGCTGCCCGCGGTGAAGTTCAGCCGGATGAAATCGACGACGTTGTCGGTCAGGTTGGTGAATATGGCCTTGCCGGCAGACAGGGTCACGGTCGTCGTGCCCAGCAGGGGGCCGATACCACTGGCCAGCGAAGCCGTCACCTGGGTGGTGTTATCGCCCGTTTGGATGACGCCGTTTTGATCCTCTTCGGCGACCACCGGTTGAATGGGAAAGGGGACGCCGGCCGTCGCGGACGGTGAAGCCTGTTGCAAAATGGTTAGGTGTGTCGTGGGCAGGAGGCGGTCTTCCAGCGGCTCGAGTCGCAGCTCAGCGCGGGGTTTCCTGATCCGGGTGCTGGAACCAAGGCTTCGTCCCGAGGGCCTGAACAGTCTTCTTAACATGCCGTTTCTCCCGTGTCGGCGCGCGCAAAGTTAGCGGTCGCGCCACCTAGGGCCGTCCATGGAAATGCAGCGCCAAAAAAATTATCGGGGGAGCTGAGTATTGCCACGCCGAAGGCAGGCTCGTCGGCGCTGTGAATGGTGAGGTATTTGCTGCCCACCGGTATCGGTTGACAGCACCGGGACTTCTCGCCATGTACGCTGGGAATGCGTTAGGGCATGATCGAGTGCGGGTCCGACCACCAGGGATATTGCCTACCTTGCAAGTCTAGATCGGGAATTTACAGCGTCAAGCAGCGCGCTGCACGCAGCGCGCCTTCACTCCGGCGCATAAATGCTCCTGCCCCCGTCCACCGGCAGGCAGGCGCCGGTGACAAAGTCATTGTCAATGAAGGACAGCACCGCCTGAGCGATGTTCTCCGGCCGGCCCTCGCGTTTGACCAGCGTGCCCTCAATCGCGTGACGCCGTTCCGCTTCGGGGAGATCGGGCGGCAGCATCACCGGCCCGGGCAGAATGCAATTGACGCGTACGCGCGGATTCCGCGTCCCCAGTTCCACCGCCAGGCTCCGGGTTAGGGTCGGAATGGCGCCCTTCGAGGGAAAGTATGCCGCGTAATTCAAATACGGCCTGGCTTCGGCCCAATCGCCGAAATTGATAATGCAACCCCCCTCGCTTTGCTTGACCATGGCGAGACCCGCTTGCTGGGTGCAAAGAAATGTGCTCAGCGTATTCGTTTCCAGATGCAGCCGGACATCCGCAGCGGTGACTTCCTCGAGTCGTTTGGCTTTCCAGACGGCCGCGCAGTTTACCAGAACATCGAGCTTGCCGAACTTCTCCAGGGTCCCCAGCACTAGATGGTGCACGGCCTGTTCGTCCGTCAGATCGGCTTGCAAAGCCACGGCCGCGACGCCTTTGTTCATCAGGTAGGCGACGGTTTCCTCCGCCTCCTGAGCGGACGTGCGGTAGTGGACGGCCAGTGAATAACCGCGCTCAGCCAGGGCGTCGGCTACATGCCAGCCGACGCGGCGCTTGCCGCTGCCGGTTACGAGTGCGACCTTTGTGGAAGCCATAGGGGATGCCTTTGCACGAAGTTCGTCTGAGCAGCAACCAGAAATAGGGTCAGCATCGAAATCCTGACCTGCAGGGATTATCGTCTCAGGCCTCGGGCTTGTCAAAACGCTGCCCTCATGGTATCGGGCGAACTCCGGAACACTGCCATTGCTTAAAGTGAGTACAAGAGCCCTCCCAGAGGGCGGTAACGGGAGGTATGCCCATGTCCGATTGTTCGGGAAACTCGGAAGTGATCTTCCAGCGCGTCGGCGCCCGCGCCTGGGTGCACCTGGACATTGCCTTTGGCGCCGAGGCCGACGATCACCTTGCACATACCCTCCGCCAGGGTTGGTTTCCCACGTCGCCCGCAACCGACCTGCTGTTCCAGATGGCCCGGCCGGGCGACCGTGTCCTCGATCTCGGCGCGAATATCGGTCAGTTCTGCCTTCCCCTGGCGGCCATGGGCTGCGAGGTCGTGGCCGTTGAAGCGTCGCCGCGCAACGCGCAATTGCTGGAAGCCAGCATCGCCCGGAACCAGTTTCACAACCTGCGCTTGATCCATGCCGCCGTCAGCGACCGGGAAGGCACGCTGGAATTCTGCCCGGCCGGTCCGTACGGTCATGTGGCCTCGTCCATATCGAACAAGCCCAGCGTGAAGGTTCGCGCCGCCACCGTGGACCAGTTGCTTGCGGAAATAGGTTGGGACCGGGTGGACTACATCAAGATGGATATCGAAGGCTCCGAAGTTGCGGCATTGCGGGGCATGGCCCGGCTGCTGTCCCGCCAGGATGCGCCGCTCATGGTCTATGAGGCCAATGGTTACACCCTGTCCTTTTACAACCACACGGTAAGAGAGCTCAAGGCCGGGCTGGAAGGATATGGCTATCCCAATTACCTCATCGAAGAGGCCCGACTCAGGCCGGTCAGCCCTCAGGACATGCAGTTCCCGGTAGTGGCGGACTACCTGGCCGCCAAGCAGTTGCCGCCGAACCTGCATGGCTGGGAGCTATGCCTTGCCAAGCCTGGCCGGGAAGAATTGTTGCCCGCGGCGCTGAAGGGTTGCGCGAGCTCCAATCCGGTCGAGCGCGCCCATATGGCGCGGATGCTCCAGCAAGCCCCCGAGTGCTTGTTGTCCGAGGCGGCGGTCCACGACGCCCTCGCCGCTCTCCGCAATGATCCCGTGCCACTGGTACAGGAGAGTGCTGCCTGGTCTGCCTCCGTCGCTTTTCACACGCTCCGGACCCATGACATCCAGTTTGATATCGCCTCGCCCCCCGAGGTGGATGACGCCATGACGCAGGCAATCCGCAACGGCTGGTACGCCTCCACGCCGACCACCGAACTGCTCTTCTCCATGGTCCAGCCGGGCGACCGGGTTCTGGACCTGGGCGCCAACCTCGGTCAGTTTACGCTGGCGCTGGCCGCCAGGGGCTGCCAGGTCCTGGCCGTCGAGGCCTCAGCGCGAAACGCGGAGATGTTGCGCGCCAGCGTCGCGCGCAATCATTTCGCTAACGTGCGTGTCGAGCACGCAGCAGCCAGCCACTCCGAGGGCACGCTGGAATTCAGCCCGCGCGGCCAATATGGCCACGTTTCTTCAACGTACACCAACTTGCCCGCCGTCAAGGTCCGCGCCGTCAGGGTAGACCGGTTGCTGGAGGAGGTCGGCTGGGACCGCGTTGATTTTATCAAGATGGACATTGAGGGCTCGGAGATCGCGGCGGTCGCCGGCATGAGCCGGCTGCTGTCCAGGCCGGACGCCCCGCTTATTGTTTACGAATCTAATGGCCTCACGTTGCACTTCTACAATCAGACGGTCAATGAACTGAAAGCCGCTCTGGAGAAACATGGCTATCGGAATTACCTGGTTGAGCCCGGCCGGCTGATTCCGGTGCGGGCACATGACCTGCAGCCGAACATGGTAGCGGATCATGCCGCGCTCAAAAAGTTGCCGGGCGACCTGCCGGGCTGGGAGATCAGAGAGCGCCGGCCCAGCCGCGGCGAACGCCTGCTGGCCACCCTGCAAGCCTGTGCCAGCTCCCAGGATCATGAACGCGCCCACGTGGCACGCGCGCTCAGGAATGCCCCTGGCTGGTTGCTCTGGGAACCGATCATTCAGAAAGCCTTGCAGACGCTTCGTAACGACCACGTCCCTCTGGTCCGGGCGGATGCGGCCTGGTCAGAGCACTGCCCGCTTCAGAAGACGACGAAACAAAAAATCATTTACCATCTGCTGCATCCTATGCTTCAGCAGGTTCGCGGAGTCCGCCACAGAGCTGCCCAATTCGCCAGGCGAACGCGACGCTCCGCCTGAGCGGATAAAATGGCTGTGTGACGACTCCAGTAAAGAAATTAGACCATTCCTTCTTTCAGCGTCCCGCCATCGAGCTTGCCCGGGACTTGCTCGGCAAGATCCTGGTCCACCGCGTCCGCGGCCGGGAGTACCGGGCGCGGATCGTCGAAACCGAGGCCTATGTCGGCGAGCACGACCTTGCCTGCCACGCCTCCAAGGGCAGAACCCGGCGGACCGAGGTCATGTTTGGTCCCGGCGGCCATGCCTATGTCTACTTCATCTATGGCATGTACCAGATGCTCAACGTCGTGGCGAGCGGCGCGGGCGACGCCCAGGCCGTGCTGATCCGGGCCGCGGAGCCGCTCGACAACTGGGAGGCGGACCTCTCGGGCCCCGGCAAACTTACGCGGGCCCTTCGGATCAAACGCTCCGACAACGGCCGCGATCTCACCGGAGACAAACTCTTTATCCTCGACGATCCGGAGTACCAGCCCCGCGTCGTTTCCAGTAAGCGGGTCGGCGTCGATTACGCCAGGGAATGGAAGGACGAATTGCTGCGCTTCTTCGACGCCAACAGCAAAGCAGTCTCCAAACCGCGCTTCTGAGTCCTTCCGCCTTTACCCGAAGAGGGATGTCTCAAAGGGCTGTTTCAAGCGACTTCTGGCTGGACGCTTTTCTGCTCCTATGCTGCGGGTAACAGGCTATACAGGGCCATACAGGGCCACGGTGGCCCTGTATGTTGAAAGACATAAATACAGTGATTGCATAAGCTTGCGACACCTGGCAAGCAACCGGGCCAACAGTTTTTTTAACATGGGCCAGCGGCTTGAAGATGGCCAAACGGAAAACCAAGATGGTCACCAACATGGCCACTGGAAAACACGGTAAACCCCACAAAACTCCCCAAGGCGAGCAAGGTGGCCAGCCTCTCTCTCCCCCTGAATCCGCCGCCGACCTGCCAATGTTGATATGTTTTGATTGGCGGGCGGACGGACGCGGCCAAAGGCGGACAAATTAAGGACAACCCGCCGACCTTTGGGCGCCGGGCGGTGTGGCAATGTACCCGTGGGACTTGAGAGAGTACGAACAGTCCCTGGCACAAAAACTGCATTCTTGCATCGGACACAGTGCGCCATGGGAAGCGTGTTTTCGGAAGAAGCCGGGAATGCGAGCAACTTTTTATAGAGGGTTATTCCATGCGTTCATTTTTGTTTTCCATCTTGAATCGAGGACGTGAGAAAGCTTCTTGCCGGCCGGTTCTGAGACCGCGGCGTTCACGGCTCTGGCTGGAAACTTTGGAAAGCCGGATGCTCCTCAATAATCGTTTCGTGGTGCCCGTGGGCGTGCCGGTGGACAACGTGAATACGTTCGCGACCCTCCAGGCAGCTCTCACGACGGCGACCGTGAATGCCGGCGACGTGATTCAGATCGAGCCGGGCTCTTCGCCCGGCAACATCGTGAACGCCGATCTTCCGGCGGTCGCCAACCTCACCATCCAGGGAGACCCGGGCGTGGCCGCCTCGGCCATACCCCAGTTCACGATCAGCGACGCCCTTGTCGTCGCCCAGGCGGGCTTCACCCTCCGCAACGTGAACGTCGGGCTCGTGGGCGCGGGCAGCCTGTCGCTCAACGCCAATGCGACCATCACCAGCTCCCTTGTCGCCGACGTCAGTTCCTCGGCCCTCTTGCCTATGGTCGTCAGCGGCACCGTCGACAATCTCCTTAACTCGACATTCGTGGACAACTCCAGCACGAGCGCAACTGCATTTATCTCGATAAGCCCAGGCGTCGCCGGCACAAGCAATTTGATTGCCGGCAACACGTTTGTGCTGAATACGCCGGCAACCGCGTTGCTGCAATACTCGGCCGCCGCGGCGGCCACCCTCCGAGACCAGGTGAGCAATAACACCTTCCTGGCACAACCCGGCTCCAGTCCTACTTTCCTGCTCCAGGTGGCGGGCCCCATCTCCGGTTTGACGATTCAGGACAATACCTTTTCCAGCGCGGACATCGGTACGCGGGCCATCGCCGTTTCCTCGAGCGTCGCCGGCCTGGGCAGCGTCACGATCGCCGGCAATACCGTCAACCTGACGGCGACCGCCCCGGGCGTAGTCGGCGGACCAAACACCGTCGGCATTCTCATTACCACCTCTACGGCCGGGGTCAGTCTGAACACCGTTATCCACGGCAACTTGCTCAACACCGTCGGCCTGGGCAGCGGGTTGCGTTTCGACATCGGCAACACCGGCAGCGTTGTGAGCGCCCGCGTCGAGGGGAACGACTTGCATAACAACAAGATCGGTGTGTTCATTAATTCGACGGCTGGAGCGGCGCTGGTGTCGAGCATTGACCTGGGAGGAGGCAACCAGAGCAGCCTGGGCGGCAACAACTTCCGCAGTTATACCGCCGCCGCCAGCGCCACCTCGGGCGCCATCGTCACCAACGCTCTGGCTGTCCAGGGCGGCATCACGGCCCGGTCGAACATCTTCGCCAACGGCGTGAACCCGGAAAGCGTCACCTTTGATTCCAGCGAAAACGCCACGCTGACCGATGTGGACGAGTCCAGCCCGCTGACCGGCAACGCCGCTTTCGTGGAGACCCTGTACATCGATTTCCTGAAGAGGGCCGGTAACACCACCAGTTCGACTGACGCCGGCGCCTGGGTTACCGCGCTGAACAACCACACGCTGACGCAAACCGGCGTGGCGAACAGCATCATACGCTCCACGGAAGCCCTCGGCTTGCTGCTCGACGGCCTGTACGTGAAGGTCTTGAATCGGCTGCCGGACGTCGGCGGCCGGAATTCTTTCATCAACCTCCTGCAAAACGGCGGCACGATCGAGCAGGTCATCAACACGATGGTAACGGCGCCCGAATTCAACGTCCTGACCGGCACCGACAGCGGCTTTGTGCAAGGACTTTATAGCCGGCTGCTGGGGCGGGTCGGCAGCAATGCCGAGATCGCCGGCTGGGTAAGCCAGCTTCCAACCCTGGGCCGATCCGGCGTGGCCAATGCCATCCTGAAATCGGCTGAATTCCGCACGGACGTGGTACGGCAGTTCTATGGCTTCAGCCCGGCCGCCCTGTCATCAGTAGCCAGCCTGTTCCCGCCACTCCTGCACCGCACCACAGCGCCGACCGCCGCCGAGCTGAACGGCTGGGTGAACTCGACTTCCGATCTGTTAACCATTGAAGTAACGATCGCGGGAACCGGGGAGTTCTTCACAAACGGCTGAGTCCGCCAATCCTACTTCTCGACCTTCACGTGAAACCCCGCGGCGTTGAGGGCCTTGATCAATTCGCCGGCGTCGAAATCGCCGCTGACTTCAAAGCTGTCTTCCTTCGGCTTGGCGGTATCACTTTTGACACCGTCAACCTTCTTGACCGTTGACTTGATGGCTTTGCAGCAGGCGCCGCAGCAGTTGTGGACTCCGGAGACCTTCAAGCTCTGCACCTTGCCGGACGGAGCGCCGCTGTCGTCCTTGATAGTCAGCTTGTCGTTGTCGGTCGTGCCGTGGAAGCCGGCCGCGGCCAGGGCGTCGAGGGCCTTCTGGGCCGTCTCATCGTCGTTGGCTGTGATGGTCACGGTCTTCTTGCCGCGGTCGCAGGCCGCCTTGGCGCCGTCAACCTTCTTGATGGCCTCGGCCACGCCCTTGACGCAGGCGGGGCAGCAGAGGTGAACCCCCTTCACCTCGACCTTGGTTTCCGCGCGTGCGGCGCCGCTCCAGATCAGCAGACTGCAGAGACCAGACAATACCGCCAGTTGGCTCAACTTCATACGCTTCTCCCTCTCCAGGTGCTAAGGACGACAAGGAATGAACGTCACGGGCTGGGGGTTTATTCTACTTCGATGCTTGCCGGGTAGAAAGAAGTTTCTTGGGCATTCTGAAACAAAATGGGCTCCGCCTCAACAGAGGCGGAGCCCAAAGCAGTTCTGGGCAGTGGCCTTGTTCCTAGGCGGGCCGAATTTGCGATAACCGGCGTTTGTCTTGTGTGGCTTCCTGCGGCGTCGCATGCCAGTAGCTGCCGAGCAGTACCATCAGACAGGTCGCCGCGGCGGCATTGTTGAGAGCCACACCGCTGGCAGGCGCGTCCTCGGCCGAGTCGCTACTCGTGGCCGGGGTTCGCGCGAGCGTGTCGTCGGCGAAACAGGCAGTGGCGGCGTCGCGCCAGCCGAGCGAACCGGCCGGGGCTTCCAGCAAGTTGACGGCGTCGGCCGGAACGCCGGAGGCCGCCGGCATGGAATCGGGATTGAGGAGCGGCGGCGTGACGTCGTCGCTTTCATCGACAATGGTCTGGCCGTTATCCTGCGCCTTGCCGCTGTCGATGCGGCTGCCGGCAGCGGCCTGGGCGGCAGTGGCTTGCGGGGCAGCGACCAACGTGGTTTGAGGAGTCAGCGGGGCGGTGACAAGTGTCGTGGCAAGGGTTTGGCCGGCACCCAGGCCAACCTGATTGCTGGAAACCACGACAAAGGCAAGGGATTGCACGGGCGGTTTCGGCGCGGGCGTGACGGGATTGGGAACATCCGCCGTATTGTTGTTGCCCGCTACTTCGGCGTCGCCACCGCCGTCTTGCAGGGGGAAGCCGGCGAGAATCGCTACGGTCGGGGACGCCACAGTCGGCGCGGGCAGGGTGCCGAAGTTAAGCACCAGGCCGTAGGCGCCCGTGCCAAACGCAGTGGTGTCGGCGCCGCCGACCTTGACGTAGTAAGTCTGCCCGGGGCTGGCACCGGTCACGGTGTAGGTGATCGTCGTGCCGTAATGGCCGGCGCCAGAGACCGTGCCAACCAGGACCTGACTGCTGTTATAGACGGAGAGCGTCGGCGCCAGCAGGCTCAAGCCGCTGCTTTGCACCGTTACCGTAAACGAACTTTGCGAGCCCGAAGGCACTGTGAACTTGAAGTACTCCTTAACCGCTGTCGTAGTGATATCCAGGGGATTGACGACGGCGGCAAGGGTCATGGGGTTGATGCTCGAGGAAACATCGGCGGCAGTGGCGAAGCTATTGTTCGGTGTCGGGGCGCCGTAATAGCTATCGTAGGCGCGTGCGCCGCCATAGACGGTGTGGATGCCGGTGATGTCGTCATTGCTCAATCCGTTGTGCCAAGCATAGGCCCCTTGCATAACGGAGCCGTACGAGCCGCTTTCTCCCATGCCGATGGCATGGCCTATCTCGTGCATGGCCACGCTGAACAGGTCGTAGGCCGTGGTGATGTTCCAGCCTACGCCGGTGTTAAAATCAATGTCGCCTGCCACAGAATAATTGTTGACCTGGGGCGGATACTCGGCTCCTGCTAGAGCGCCGAAACCGAAGTTGTAGCCGCCGATGCGGATATCCCCCATTCCCGGGTCGCCTTGCTCATAAGGGCCGCCACCGATTCCGGTGCCGTTATCGGAGACCACGGCGAAATTGATATTCGTTTGCTGCGCCCATGCCTGGGCGGCCTTGAGGATCTGGTTTTGCCAGGTTGCTGTGGTCCAACCTGGGTGGGCATTAAGGGTGGCAAAGAGATTGCTGCTCACGCCTCCCTGATCCGTACCGTCGGGCACAAAGCTGATAGTAACTAGATGCGGATTGGGCCAGGCGCCGCCACTGGTCGTGTAGGGAACGACGCGCGTCTCCAACCTCTCGAGAGTCAGCCGCGCTCGCAAGCGCAGGGATGAATGGCGCGGATGATGTACCCACTGCTTGAGCCACTTCATGTGATTCCTCCCCGATGATCACTGAGTGGGCGCACTCTGGTGCGAGTCCAAGCGAATTCCGACGTGGCAATAATTCGCACGATTGGACTGCTTCGTCAATAGAAAAAGCAACCAAAATGCTGAAAATCTCGATTTTTCTTTAATAAATGCGCACATCTTCGCTCATTTTTCAGATGCGGTCAGAAAATTATGCCTACGCATGAAATCGTCGCCAAGTTTTCTGACTTCGATGTCCGGGTTTGCAGCTGCGCGTTGGGGACGCATTTCCTAGGATGTGGCGTGGTCCCTCAGGGCAGATCAAAGCCTTATTGCCCGACCGAAACCGTGAAGTTCAAGTAGACTCAAACATCGCGTTCCTGTTGTGGCCTAAAACGCAAAATTCACGACCTGGCCGCAACTCACCCATTGCCATCTGCTTTGTGCCCGAAACTCTGGTCGCAAAATCACAAGCGGCGGAAATACTGAGCTACCTTTATCTTTAGACGGCCCCACCCACCCTCGGTTCTGCCTGCGCGCGATTCACCTGCAATCGCAACTTCAGGCGGATAAGAACCGGGTCTTCCGGCGATCCCTCCCCAAGCATCGCCGCGGCTTTGTGATTAGCACCGCAGTCGTCTCGCCGATCGGGAGGGAAAGAGAATATCCATGTCCACAACCCTGCGGAGACTGAGGCGGGCAAACCGGCCTTTGCTTACCTGGAAGCAGCCGTTACACGTCGAGTTGCTCGAAACGCGGACTGTACCCAGTGTAACCTGGCCTAGCCTGTCTAGCCCGGTGGCGGCGCTGGGATCGAACAGCACGCTCGATCAAGCACAAAGCCTGGGCGATTTGAACGCGGTCACCCAGCTCGGCGTCGTCGGCGCCATTGCCAGCGGTTCGGCGCAGGTCGATTGGTACACCTTCACGCTGGATAATCCAACCCACGTCACGCTGGCGACGCACGATGTCCAGGCGCGGAGCCCGTTTGTCAGCGAACTGAGCCTCTATAACGCGGACAGCGACCCCACCAGCGATCCCTATGCACCAGTGGGATGGCGGCTCGTGACCCAGGACGACGGCGCCAGCCACGGCGGCGACGCGCGGATCGACTGGTCGCTGGCCCCCGGAACGTACTATGTGGCAGTCAGCGGCTCGGGGAATCGATACTTCCATCCGAATATCGCCGGGAGCGGCATTGCGGGAAGCACGGGGGCATACGGGCTGTCGATTACGGGTCAGGACCTCGGCTTCACGTCTGCAAACGGACCGGGCGTGCTGGCTACGGGCCTGCTGATTTATGCTGGCTTCACGCCGCCTGCGAGCAATCTCAATGGAGCGGCTGCCAACGCCGTGGTCGGCCGATCGCCGCTGCTGATCCGGGTCGATATGAGCGCGGCGCTCGATCCGAACACCATCAACCCGGGATCGACGCTGCAGTTGACGGACATCACGACAGGACAAAGCATCGCCGTAACGGCTTATTTCGATGCAACGGTCAATGAGTTGAAAATCCTACCTGCCGCGCCGTTGCCGCCCGACCAATACCAGTTGACCCTGTCCGGTAATAATTCCAGCGGCGCTCCGGTGATTGCGGACCTGGGCGGCAACCCGCTCGGCGCAACTCCTGCCAATCCCGCGGGGCAAGATTATACGTTTACCTTTCAGGTTACCGGGTCGGAAGGGATCGCCTCGACGAGCGCGGTATCGGATGGAACGCCGGCCACGGCCCACGAGCTCGGCGACCTCACGCAAGCGAGTCTCGTGCAAGCAGTCGGGGCGATCGGCGACGATCCCACGGATCCGATCCCGTTTAATCCTGCGGACGCCGACGTTTATCATTTCCATCTCAGCGGGACGGGCAACTTCGCCTTTCGGGCCGTAGTCTTCGCCGGACGTATTGGCTCGCTGCTTGACAGCGAAGTGAGTTTGTTTCGCCTGGACCCAAGCGATGGTCAATTGCACCTGATCGGCCTGAATGACAATACAGACAACGGCTTGCAGACCGCCGATGGCAACCAGCCGCTGGTCTACGATTCCAGCCTGACCATGGCATTGAGCCAGGGCGATTATTATCTGGTGGTGACGGGTTCCGGCTATGTGCCCGCCGCCTTGACCGATGCCGGACTCCCGGATTCCCAAAGCGTATTTGATCCCAATGCGCCGCACCCGTTTGGCGGCTTCAGTACCGGCGACTACGTCTTGAACCTGTCGGTGCTGGCCGACAACACGCCACCGGAGGTTAAATCGGTGGCCTTGGCGGATGGCACAGCGCTTGCGGATAGAGCCGCGCTCGCCGGCCCGCCGACCGGCTTTGCCGTTACCTTCACGGAACCGGTCAACCTGGCGGACCAGGCCCAGCAAGCCTTCCAGCAGAACACCGACGCGAAGCTTCCCTTCGTATACGTCGTTGGCGCCAGCGGGACTTTCTATCCGCGCCTCACCGACTCCGCTGGCAGCAGCGTTCGCTTTCAGATGTACGACGCCTTGCCGAACGGCGTCTACGACCTTCACCTTTCGGGCCCCGGCGGTCTCACCGACCTGGCCGGCAATCCGCTGGTAGGCAATCGACCGAACGGCGACTATGTCGTGACGTTCATGGTGAATGGTCCGCCGCGCGGCAGCCCCAACGATCCGCTCACCTGGGCGGTTCAAGACCAGCGGAACATCGGCGTCCTGTTCCCTGCCGAGCTGCAGCAAGGCGTTAGCCTCCAGCGGCCGCCGCTGACCGGTTCGGTCACTGGCATCGCCACCACTGAGGCGTATCAAATTCAGGTGCTTCAGGATACGCGCTATACCTTCACCCTGTCGAGCACGATCTTGCCGCCGGGCATTCGGCTCACCATCGCGGATGCAGCCGGAATTACTGTGCCTGGGCGAGCAATTCGATCAGGAGCAGGCTTGACTCTAAGAGTCGGACTTACACCGGGCATCTATACCATCCATGTCTCCGGCTGGTCTCCCAAGGCAGGTTTCTCCATCAAGATTTTCATTGATTTTGCCTTTGAGCCGGCCCCGCCGCTGACGGTCGGGGCGGCCCCAGCAGTGCCGCTGCGCGGCCTCACCGGCGTCGTGCCACCACCGCCTGGAATCGTCCCGGTAACGCCAACGCCCACGCCGGTCGGCATTGCCTCTGTGGCCAAACCTAGCGTCTTCGCGGTTGTGTCGCCGCCCAGCGGTAGAGGGCAGGACACCAACCCGGTCAACGTTCCGGCCGACGTGCTTCTCGGTCTGGGGGCCGGGCAACTGGGCGGCATCGAAGGAGCGAACGCTAACGCCGCGTTGGCGAAGCTGGACGCTTACAACCGCATCATCGGCCTGGGACCGGACGCCTCGTTCGCGCAACTCGTGGTGCAGTTGCCGATCCTGACGCAAGCGTCCAGCTCAGGGCTGAGCGACGATCCTGCCGCCGCGGCTCTCGCGGGCTCGGTCGTTCAAGACCTGGTGCGCAAGCTGAGCAAGATCAACTGGGCGACGATCGCCGAACTCTTGCAACAGGTTGGGGATTGGTCCATGGACCACATGCTGCCCACGCCGGCCGGCGACGGCGATGGCCAATCCGGCAGCGATGCCCCGTCTACCCCGGAAATGCCCGATATCTCGTGCTGGCCGGGCGACGACACGAGCGTCTCGTTCACCGATGCCGGGACGCAGGCATTCGTGTTCGCCGCGGCGCTGGCGGGGGTCCGACTTGATAGAGAAAGCGCGCCCAGGAAATCAAGACGGAATATGCTTCTGAAACGGTGATCTCCCGCAACACACTAACCCGAAGCGCCAGCGAGGCCAAACACCTCGCTCGCGCTTCGGGTTAATGTGGAAAGTACTCCCCATGAGCCAAGTCGATCAAGCCGGCTGGGACTTGCAGGACCAAGGCAGGTCCGAGGTCCAGGGGCCGGACTTCCTCACCGCCCGCAGCATCAAGCAGCGGCTCCTGCAGGAGCAGCGTGCCGGCTGGGAAGCCGGTCAGCCGGTGCCGCTGGAGGGTCTTGTGGCGCGCTGGCCGGGCAATCCAGACGACGATCCGGACACGGCCAGTCTCCTCTTCGAAGAATATTGCCAGCGGCGCCGTCTCGGCGAGCAGGTTACGCCTGACGCCATGATAGAACGCTTTCCCGCTCAGAAAGCGCATCTGGCCAGCCTGTCGTACCAGCAAGACTTGCTCCGCTCTCTCGGCGGCGACAAGTGCGGCGAGTCCATGCTGCTGGCGCTGCCTGCGGTCGGCGACGAGCTATTTGGTTTTCACCTTCGCCAGGAGCTTGGCCGTGGCTCGTTTGCGCGGGTCTTTCTCGCCGAGCAAAAGTCGTTGGCCGGCCGGCCGGTGGTGGTGAAGGCCTCGGCCATCGACGGCGATGAGCCGCAGACATTGGCCCAGCTCCAGCACACGAACATCGTGCCCATCTACTCCGTGCACGAGGATGCTGCGACCGGTTTGCGCGCGGTGTGCATGCCGTATTTCGGCGGAGCCAGTCTTTCACGCGTCTTGCAAGCGCTCTGGGCCCGTGACAATTGTCCGAGCAGCGGCCAGCAGTTGGTGGATGCGCTCACTGTGGTGGGCGGGCCGGCGCTAAGCCGCGAGCGGCAAACCATCATGAGCGGCGAGCGGCGAGCCAAGCAAGATGGATACTTGCCGCACCTGGCCGGCTTGAATTATGTCCGCGCCTCGGTGTGGATCATCGCCCGGATGGGGGAAGCGCTGCAACACGCGCATGAGCGCGGTATCCTGCACCGCGACATCAAACCGTCCAACGTCCTTCTTGGCGCCGACGGTC
>DASZFN010000295.1:0-4737 GCA_035939715.1 Gemmataceae bacterium
GGCCTGCACCAGCATTTCCGCGTGCTTCGACCACTCAATTTCCTTGATCAGCACGTCGAACGGCTGGCGCTGGCTCGGCGAAAACATGCGTTGGAAGGCGCCCGCGCCGCGTCCCGAGACGCGCACTGCCACCCAGGCCAGCATACCCATCCAGGCCGGCGTCCAACTAAATGCCTTGGGGAAGAACGGAGGACGGCGGCACTCGTGATTGGCGGCACACCATTCAAGCATGAGGCGGCGGCGCTCGTGATCGAAGAGGTGGCCGGTCGCCTTGATTTTCTCCACCAGCGCGTCGCTATACGGTACATGCAGCCTTGACAACGGTTCATGGCTGTAGACTACTTCGGGATGGGAATTGAGCAGCGCCGCCAGCCAGGTCGTGCCCGAGCGCGACGAGCCCAACAACAAAATAAGACGTCGATCGGCAGCGTTGATCATGGTCTTTTTGGAATTGCATCCTTTTACATGCTGATGGACGACCTTGCTCCGGTCGCCGGCGCCGGCGCGAGATAGCGTTCGGCCCAGCGCGCCAGCATCAATAGACTCCATAACACCGACCCGTGTCTGCCGGTTCCGGTGAGGTGCGCGTGAAAAAGCTTACGGGCGACATCCTGGTTAACCAGATTGCCCAGGCGGGATTCATGTCGCAACACAGCCGCCTCGAAGGTTTCGCGGAGAGGGCCACGCAACCAGGCGTCGATAGGAATCTCAAAGCCTTGCTTGCGCCGCCAGACGGCGCATGCGGGTAGACGTGCGCGGAATGCTTGCTTGGCGATCCACTTGGTCTCGCCCCTGTGCACCTTCCACTGCGAAGGAATGCGCGCCGCCAATTCGAGCAGCTCGTGGTCGAGCAACGGCGGCCGTACTTCCAGCCCGTGGGCCATGCTGGCGCGATCTATCTTGACCAGAAAATCATCCGGCAACACGGTTGCAAAATCGGTGGCGATCATTCCGCCCAGAGCATCTCCGTGGGGAGCGGCCTGGTGATGCCGGCGAACGATTTGCTCCGGATCATGGCCATTAAGGGCGGCGGCGAAGGCGGGCGCCAGCAACCCGCGCCGCAAGGGCTGACGGCACAGAGTCAGCGTGTTGGCATACGCCTCGGCGGCATCGAGGGACAGGTTCGTGAGCAGCGTCTTGGCTCGAAGCCGGCGTGGCAGCCAATCCGCTTTGGGCCATAATCGCGCCAGCGGCGCCAGCGCAGCCCGCCGGAACCAACCCGGCAACCAGCGGCGCAGCGCTGCTTCCTTCAAGTCATGCGCGTACCGCGCGTAACCGCCGAACGTCTCGTCCCCGCCGTCTCCGGAAAGCACTACCTTCACATGCCGTCGCGCCAGCCGCGAGACGAGAAACGTTGGAATCGCGGACGAATCGGCGAAGGGCTCGTCATAAAAATGCGTGAGTTCGTCCAGCAGACCGACCGCATCGGCGGTCACAATCTCTTGGGTATGCCGCGTGGCAAACTGCGTTGCCACTTCCCGCGCATGGGGCAGCTCGCTGAAGGGCTCCTCCCGGAAACCAATAGAGAAAGTCTGCAGCGGTTCATTGCTGAGCTCCGTGGCACAGCAGACCACCATGCTGGAGTCGAGACCCCCGCTCAGGAAGGCGCCGACGGGGACATCGGCGATCAGGTGCAGCCGGACGGCCTCGGCCACTTTCGCGCGAATGGCCTCCTGCCATTCTTCAGCGTTCGGCTTGTAATCGGGCTCGAAGCGTAGTTGCCAGTAGCGGCGTGGCGGCCGCTCGAGGGAGCCGGGTTCGGCGACAAGGCAATGCGCGGGCGGCAGTTTTTCGATGTGCCGGAAGATTGAGCGTGCGCCCGGAACCATGCCAAAGGCCAGGTATTCCTCCAGCGCCGCGGGATCGATGTCGCGCGGCACTTCGGGATCGGCCAGAAGCGCCTTTAGTTCGGAGCCGAAGAGCAGCTTGCCGGCGTCCCGGTAAAGGTAGAGCGGTTTGATGCCGACCCGGTCGCGCGCCAGCAGCAGCCGGCGCCGCCGTTCATCCCACAGGGCGAAGGCGAACATGCCGCGCAGGAAGCCTACCAGGTCTTCTCCCTGCTCTTCATAGAGGTGAACGAGCACCTCGGTGTCACTCTGTGTCGCGAAGTGGTGGCCGCGCTTTTCCAGATCCTGACGCAAGGCGCGATAGTTATAGATTTCGCCGTTGAAGATCACCTGCACGGAGCCGTCTTCGTTGGCGATGGGTTGATCGCCGCCGGCCAGATCGATGATCGAGAGGCGCCGATGGACCAGGCCGATACCGGGTCCTGTCCAGAATCCTTCCGCATCCGGCCCACGATGGGCCAGGCTATCCCCCATGGCCTGGAGCAGCCTCTGCGCAACCGGCCGCGAGGGATCGGTGTAAAAGACACCGGCTATGCCACACATGGAACGTGCCTCCGCTTATCCTGGTCCAGCATTCGATGTGTGGTGATTCTAGTTTGCATCGGCGACGACAGGCGGGTCTTCCACAAGTTGCTCATCCGTGCGGAATTTGACGACCCGGGCAGGCACGCCCGCGGCAATGGCAAAATCCGGGACCGGCTTCGTCACCACGGCGCCGGCGGCAACAATGCAATGTTTGCCGACGTCGGCCAGCACCACGGCGCGCTCGCCAATCCAGGAATCCTGGCCCACCGTAACATGCCTGAGCACTCCCGGCTGCTCGCGTATCGGAACATCCAGCCGGGCTGTGCCATGTTGGCCACCGCCGTTGATGATGGAAACCTGCGAGCCGAGCAGGACGTCGTCCTCCAGCGTCACATCGCCCAGCACGCAGTAGGCGCCGGTAAAAACGCGCGCCCCGACTGCGGCCGTGGGATGGGAGAACACCGTGCCGAAGCTGAGGCAACAATCGTTGCCGCAACGCCGCAGCACCAATCTGTAAAAGGCACGCCGCAGGTACACGCCCGTCAATCCCGGGATGATGCTGAAAGCTTGCGACCAACCCGGAAAGGCCTTGTTCGCGCCCAGAAACAGCCGGCCGGCCAGGTACAAGGCACAGGCCGGCAGCACCAGCAACGTGGCCAGCGTGTTGAACGTCATTTTCAGCAAGCTCTTCATGGAACCGCTATCCGAACGCCTATTCTTCGAGCGTTTTGAGAAGCTCTTCCTGGCTCACGGTTGAAGTGCCCACCTTGCCCACGACGATGCCGGCGGCCCGGTTCGCCAGGTCGGCTGCCTGCACGAGCGTGGCGCCGGCAGCCAGGGCCAGGGCCATGGTGCCGGCCACGGTGTCGCCGGCGCCAGTCACGTCAAAGACGTCTCTGGCCATGGCGGCAATATGCACCGGCTCGGCCTCGCGGCGGAACAGCGTCATGCCTTCTGCGCCGCGCGTCAGCAAGATGGAGCCGCCCTCCAGAATGTTCAAGAGCTGACGGGCAATCTCCAGGATGCTGCCCGGGCCGGTGATTTCCACTTTGCTGGCACGTTCGGCTTCGTGCAGGTTGGGCTTGATTACAGTGGCGCCCCGATACTTGGAGTAATCGGCGCCCTTCGGGTCCACGATCACGGGCTTGCCCGCTTTGCGGGCCGCGTGCAGCATTCCCTGAGCCAGCCTTGGAGTAACGACTCCCTTGGCATAATCCGAAAGGATGCAAGCGCCTACGCGGGGAATCTGCTTGTCGATCCAGGCCAGCAACTCATCCTCTTGCGCGGGCGTCAGGACCGACGGGTGTTCGCAATCAATGCGCACCAACTGCTGACTGTGCGCCACGACCCGTGTCTTAGCCGTGGTCATGCGATCCTTGTCGGCGATCAGCCCGCCCGTCTCCACGCCGCGTTTGGCAAGCTCTTCCCATAGCTGTGCCGCGTAGGGATCGCGTCCTACCACGCCCGCCAGAAGGGCTCGCCCGCCCAGGCTGGTGACGTTCACGGCCGTATTGGAGGCCCCGCCGGGCGCGAAGGAACGCTTGCGAATTTCGACGACCGGCACGGGCGCTTCCGGGGAGATGCGGCGGACGTCGCCCCAGACGTATTCATCGAGCATTACGTCGCCGACGACCAGCACGGTCTGTCCGGCAAAGGCGTTCAGGATCTCGCGCGTCGGTCTGTCCATCCAGCGCAATCCTCACTTACGGGGCAGGGGCATTTTTGACAAAACTACCTCTTATGAATTTTGCCGCATCCGCCCAGTTGCTTGCCGCAAAGTCTGCGAGAGATACTTTCGCATCAGGGTCTGCTGTGAAATAGACAGTACGGCAACCCGCCGCCCGGCCGGCTTCCAGGTCGCTGATCTTGTCGCCGACCATGAAGCTTCGGCTCAGGTCAATCGGCAAGTCCCGGGCGGCGCGGAGCAGCAAACCCGGCGATGGTTTGCGGCAAACGCAGCCGTCTTCCGGTGCATGCGGGCAATAGTAGGCGCCATCCAGGCGCACCTTACAGTCAGCAAGCTGTGACTCGACTTCCCCATGCACTTGCCGCGCCTGTTCAGGCGTCACCAGGCCCCTGCCAATCCCCGATTGGTTACTGACCACGACCAGCAAAAACCCCTGTTCTTTCAGGTTCGCCAGGGCCGTGGCCGCGCCTGGGAGCAAACGCACGGCTCCCGGATCGTTTGGATAGCCGACATCGTGAATGAGCGTGCCGTCCCGATCCATGAAGACCGCTCGACGCAGAGAAGTCGCCATGGCCATGCTCGTTCACGTCCCGCGAATGCGCCGCACCAGGTCGGTGGTGGACAGACCGGGCACCAGGGGCAAATATTCGATGCGGCCGCCGTACGATGCGACCACGT
>DASZFN010000296.1:0-19142 GCA_035939715.1 Gemmataceae bacterium
AAGCCGTGTCCAGACAGACCAGGTCGCCGCTCACACCCAGGACGTAAGTTTGCGCGCCATCCACGGTAGGCGTGCACCGCGACCCTTCCTGGCCGGGGGAAGAAATATGACGGTTAGCGGCAGCAATGCGGCTGCTCCACAGCTCCTTGCCGGTGTCCTCTTCCAGCGCCCAGACAACTTCGTCCTCGCCCCGATAGCTCATGCCGAACAGCCGTCCGTCTGCCACAGCCGGGCCGCTGTAGCCGCCTCCCAGTCCCTTAACGCGCCAGACCAGCGAAGGGCCGCCGCTTGGCCAGCTTTGCAGCAAGCCGGTTTCCTGCGAAACGGCATCGCGCGCGGGACCCTGCCATTGCGGCCAATCGTGTCCTGGCGCTGCTGGCCTGTAATGGGGAATCGGTGTCCCCGTACAGGCGCTCATGGAAAGCATGACGACGGCACACCAGAAACGACGCGGTAACATGCGCGAAACTCCGTCACGGCAATGAAGCAATGGGCGGGCAGAAACCTTCGGCGCAAGGTTCATCTGAATGTAATGCTGCATCCGGACAAGAGCAAGCCTTGTCGCTGGTGCGGGCGATTCCGTATGAGTGAACCATAGCTTAACCACGCTCAAGCATAAAGGAGCCGGCCATGAAAGTCCTGATCCTGGCACTGGTGCTGTTTCTTGTCGCCAGCGTTGCTCAGGCCACGGTGCATACCGAAGTGGTCGAGTACAAACATGGGGATACCGTGCTGGAAGGCTACCTCGCCTACGACGACAGCTCCACCGACAAGCGGCCGGGCGTGCTCGTCGTCCACGAATGGACGGGCCATAATCCCTACGTGCGCAAGCGCGCGGAGCAACTGGCTGCCCTGGGTTATGTCGCCTTCGCCCTCGACATGTACGGCAAGGGTGTCCATGCCAAGGACCCCAAGGAGGCGGCGTCGCTGGCGAGCACGTACAAGAATGACCGGAAATTGATGCGCGCCCGCGCCCGGGCCGGCCTGGACGTGCTGCAAAAGCAACCTCTGGCCGATACGCAGCGCCTGGCCGCCATCGGCTATTGCTTCGGCGGCACCACGGTTCTGGAACTGGCCCGCGACGGCGCGGAACTGGCGGGCGTGGTCAGCTTCCACGGCGACCTGAGCACGCCTAATCCGGAGGACGCCAAAAACATCAAGGCCAAGGTGTTGGCCCAGCACGGCGCGGACGACCCCTTCGTGCCGCCGCCGCAGGTGGCCGCCTTTGAAGAGGAAATGCGCAAGGGCGGCGTCGATTGGCAACTCATCCAGTACGGCGGCGCCGTGCACAGCTTCACCAATCCCGGCGCGGGCAACGACAACTCCAAAGGCGCGGCGTACAACGCCAAGGCCGACCGCCGATCGTGGGATGCCATGCAGCGCTTCTTTCATGAAATCTTCCAGACAAAGTGAATGATGTTCGAGGAACTCTAAAAATGGAACGCAGCATCGTGGGAAGCCACTCCGGTCCTGGCATCAATCGACGCTCTTTCTTGCGTAACGCAGCCGCGGCCTTGCCGCTGGCCTATGCCGCGGGCGGGCAGACCCTTGTCGCCCACGCCGCAGAGCGCGCCTCGGCGCCGGACAACGACGCGGCGTTTCCCGGCGTGATTGTGCGGCAAAGCAAACCGGAAAATTATGAATTCCCCTTTCCGACGCTGAGCACGTTCCACACGCCGAACAACCTCTTTTATGTGCGCACCCACTTCGGCATCTTCAGGGATGTAGACCTCGCCGCCTGGAAGCTCAAGGTGGAAGGGCACATCGAACGGCCGCTGGAATTGAGCTACGAGGAACTCCTCAAGCTACCGTCGCGCACGCAGAGCGCCGTGCTCGAGTGCTCCGGCAACAGCCGGGTTTTCCTGGTGCCCAGAGCGGAAGGCGTGCCGTGGGAGCTGGGCGCGGTCAGCAATGCGGAATGGACCGGCGTGCCGTTGGCGGCTGTCCTGGACCAGGCCGGCGTCAAGTCAGGTGCCGTGGAAGTCATCTGCGAAGGCGCCGACGCCGGCGAGATAGGGGGGAACAAAGAAGAGCCCATGTCACCGGGGAAGATTTCTTACGCGCGTAGCCTGCCGCTGGACAAGGCCCGCAAATCCGAGGTCCTGCTCGCCTACAAGATGAACGGCGTGGACCTGCCCGCCGCACACGGCTTTCCCCTGCGTGTGCTGGTGCCGGGTTGGTACGGCATGGCTTCCGTGAAGTGGCTGCGGCGCCTGATCGTCACCGACCAGCCCTTCCAGGGCTTTTTCCAAACCATGGCTTACTCTTATTACGAGCGCCGCGCAGGCAACCCGGCGCTCGTGCCGACCACCGAACTCAACGTGAAGGCGCAGATCGCCCGTCCAGCCCGGCAAGAAATCGTCCGCGCCGACACCGCCTACCGCGTGCATGGGGCCGCCTGGACCGGGGAATCGGAGATCGCCCGAGTCGAGTTCAGCGCAGACGGCGGCAAGACCTGGGCGGACGCCAAACTGCTGGATAAGTCCGTGCCCTATGCTTGGCGGCTCTGGGAGTATTCCTGGCAGACTCCGCAGAAGCCAGGCTCCCTTACCTTGATGGTGCGCGCCACGGATGCTCGAGGCCGGGCGCAGCCCATGAAGCGAGATCCCGACCGCAGAAACGCCCTCGTCAACCACGTGCTACCCATGGAGATTGAGGTGCGGTAGCTGAAGTCGGCGGCGGCGTCCGTCCGCCCGCCAATGACATTGGCTGACCGGCGGCGGACCGACGGAGGAGAGAGCTGGCCATCTTGCGCACCTTCGGGAATTCTCAAGGGTTTTCTGTGTTTCGGTGGCCATGTTGGTGGCCATCTTGGCAAGCCGCTGGGTGAATCGTAGCGCCCCGCGAAGGTCTTCTAAGTTAGTAGTACATTGCCACATTTGGTGCCGTGATATACTGGGCCGCGGCGGCAATAACAGCCACCATTACGCCCAGAGGGGCCGCGCCAATCGATGAGTCTAATCCTGCCTAACATTCCGGGATACGACGTGGAGGCCGAACTCGGGCGGGGCGGCATGGGGATTGTGTACCGAGTTCGCCACCAAACAACCGGCGCCGTTCTGGCCTTGAAGATGATCTTGTGCGGCCGGGCGGCGGGCTTTCGGGAACTCGCCCGCTTCCGCATCGAAGCGGAGGCCATGGCCTGCCTCAACCATCCGAACATCATCAAGATCCGCGATGTCGGCGTCTTTTCCGGTTACCCTTTTTTTGCTCTCGAATTCGCGGAGCGCGGCAGCCTGAAGCAGGTCATCCAGGGACGGCCTCAGCCGGTGCGTTGGTCCGCGGATCTGGTAAGGACACTCGCGCTGGCCATGCAGCACGCCCACGGCCGCGGCATGCTCCATCGCGACCTGAAACCGGCGAACATCCTCATCATGGGGGACGGGGCGCCGAAGATTTCCGACTTCGGGCTCGTCAAGTTCGCGGCCCCGATCGCGAAGGTTAGCGAATCATGCTGCACATTCCCTGTCTCGATACTCGACATGGAGCTGACTCGGTTCGCGCGGGAGTTTGGTGCGCAGTACAAGTCGATCGCAGACGCGCCCGGAATCAGTGAGGAAGAGTCGACCCGCAACGCGTGGCAGGAGTGTGCGACCCGGACGGGAACTCTGGGGGACGAAACCAAACTCCAGCCTGTGCTGGCGTTCCTGGACGAAGCGAAGCGCCAGGCAAAGGCAACCCCATGCCTGGACGGACTGACTCACTCCGGCGCAGTCATGGGCAGCCCCAGTTACATGGCCCCCGAGCAGGCCTCGGGCGATCTCGACCGGATCGGCCCGCATACCGACGTCTATGCGCTGGGCGGCATTCTTTACGAGTTGTGCACGGGCCTGCCGCCGTTCTCGCCAAAGAGCATCACCGACATCTTCACGCAGGTTCTGTCGGAGCCGCCGCGTCCTCCCCGGCAAATGCAGCCAGCCATCCCTCCGGAACTCGAAACGCTATGCCTGAAATGCCTTGAGAAGGACGTCAAGCGCAGATATCCCAGGGCGTCTGAACTTGCTGAGGTCTTGCAGTGGTTTCTCGACAGGTGCGCGCCCGATGCGGAGGCCAGCGCCGCCTCAAGGAATCCAACTGTCCCTGAGCCGGCCGATCAACGACAGGTAGCCGGCTCTACAAGAGCGACGCTCACGCGAACACGAACATGGTGGCCGTTCGGCAGGAAATCCCGATGAGTTCGTGTCCCCGGTCGTTCCTTGCCCCCGCAAGTTGTCTCCCCTCTCAACCTTGTCAACTTACCCGGCGTAGGTCCTATCAAAATAACCCTTCGACGGCTCAACCCGCAAACATGAGCGCAAAGGCAGCGGAACGAGAGATAGAATTCGAGCGATCTTCGGCGGCTTCGTAGAAAGATCGAATCTCCCAGAGAAGCCAGTGCCGTCGCCGCAATCCTCGTCGGGAATATCGACGCGCAGCAGGAAGGACAGTTCCTCGGGGTAGAAAGAACGATGTACGTACCTATCGCCCTGTCGCGCTACGATCAAAGCATCCGTGTTCTGGCCAAGCGCATCCAAGAAACTCCACTCGGTCAAGCGCCGGTCAGTGACGTATCCGTCGTGCTGGTGCCAATCGTCGAACGTGTAGACCGTCTCGGTGGCAAGATCCACCTTCAATTCGGCGAGGACGACAGCGAGAAGCGCCCGGAGATCCTTCACGGGAATCATTACGTCGGTAGTCAGGCAGTCCCCATCGAATGGAGACAGGCCAGCTTGCCAGCGTTGGTTCATGAGCGCATCCACGCGAGTATCCAAGCGGCATAAAAATCTGCACTTGTCGAGCCCGTGGAAGCATGCCTGTTAAGGAACTGCTTCATGCGAATCGATTGTAGTCTTCTTCCCCTAGCAACGAAAGATCTTGGGACAACCGATCGATTATTCTTAGAGCGCCAAATTTTCAATTAGCCAGAAAGCAGTCGGAGACTTTTTAGCCCGAGTCACCTACCTGGTTTGGAAAGCAATCCTGCAATCTGCAATTTCCTCAGGCTCCAGATGGAAATTGAAGACGTCGAGGTCTTCGCGCATGTGGCCGGCGTCGGTGGTCCCGGTGAGAGGCACGATGCCGGCGTCGAGGGCGAAGCGAAAGACGATCTGGCTGATGGTCCGGCCGTGGCGTTTAGCGATGCCGGCCAGTTCGGCACGGCCCATGATCTCGCGGTTGGCGGTTAAAAGCGAAAAGCCTTGGTAGACCAGGCCGTTGGCGACGCAGAATTCCCGGATGTCGCGATCCCAGCCCACTGCCGCGTAACAGCGGTTCTGGACAACGCGGGGCCGCACGCGCGCTTGCCGGGACAGGGTCTGGAGTTGCTCGAGCGTGACGTTACTGACCCCGAGCAAGCGCGCCCGGCCGCTTTCGTGGATCGCTTCCAGCGCGCGCCAGGCTGCCCAGTCGTCGGCAGTCAGGCCCTGCCGCTGCGTGGGCCCGTGCAGCAGATAGCAATCAATTGTCTCGGCGCCCAGGTGCTGGAGCGAACTGGCAAACGACTGCTCGACCTGGCGTGCGATGGGTGCGGCCGAGTCGTATGGCAGGCGCTGGTCGTGCCCACGCCGGAAGGTGAATTTCGTTTGCAGGAACAGATCCGCGCGGGCAACCAGGCCGCGAGCGACTGCTGCCGCGATGGCCTGCCCAACGGCGGCTTCGTGATAATGGCGGCGCTGGTTGGCGGTGTCGATGCCGCGAAATCCTTGTTCCAGCGCCAGTTCGGTCAGGCGCTGCGTTGCCCCCTCCTTCCAGGCCGTCCCGTAGAGGAAGCGGGGCACCCGAACGCCATTGATATATAAGGATCTTTCGGGCATCGACTTCCGCTCAATCGTCAAGGAATTTTCGCAGTGCGTTGATTGTAAGCATTTGCATGCATTTTCGGAATGCAATGGTTGACAACGGTGTTGGGGAACGGTCTATTCAAGGACGACGTGGCAAGTTCCAAGAGCCGGATCAGGCCGTGCATGCCCTGCTTGAAGGAGCGAGGCTCAATTCAAGGTGAGCCAGTGCGACGGCTAAAGGAGTGAGCACATGAAGCGTTGGCTTTGCCTAATCCTTTCCTTGGCTTTGCTTGTCACTCTACGGCCCGCGTTTGCCGAGAAGATGGCAGAGCCGTCCGATGGCGTCTATCTTGTCCACCTGGAAGGAGCGGGACCAAAGGTGATGCGCAATGACGACGGCGACCCTCTCGTGCTGGGAGAGCGTCTCGCGGACAAGTTCGGCCAGGCGGTGATCGAGTCGGATTCCAACGACAATTCCCGCTTCAGCTTGGATCTGAAGGGAGCCGGCCCCTTTCCTCCCGGCCACCCAGGACCCATGGCCCTTTTGATCGGCGGAAGATGTTTCGTAGTCTATTCCAACTCCGATCCGGAACCGGACGGCAAGCGCCAGCTAGGCAGCATTATTATCGGCGCGGAGGCGATGCAAGTCGTGGCGAAGAAATTCAAAGTCGAACCGAGGCTACGCAAGCACCCGGGTTATCAGTTGCTGGCGACCTGGACGCCGGACCAAGCTGGTTACAAGGCTGGCGAGCCGATCACGCTGACATTAAAAATCAAGAACGTCGGCGCGCAAGCCGCCGCCTTCTTCGACGGCGGCGCGCAGCGCGGTGCGCGCAACAATCAGTTCGGCTTTACTGCCTTCCACTCCGGCAAGGCCGTTCCAGACACGGGCGACCCGCTTAACTTCGGTGGCAAGGCCAGCCTGGAGGTGCTAGAGCCCGGGGAGTCCTTCAGCAAATCGGTGCGCCTCGATGACTGGTTCAAATTCAACGAGCCCGGTGTCTATCAGATCACCGGAACTTATAAGCTGGCATTTTACGATCCCAAGAGTAAACCTCGGCGGCCTCTCTGGACTGACTTTGCCAGCGGCGAATGTTCCGTGCGCATCGTGAAGTGACAAGCGGCCCATCCCGAGTGGCTGAACTTTGTGTTAGCCCGGAGTTTACTTCCGTTTTCCAACCTGGAGTCCGAAGGGCCGTTCGAATTTGGAAAGGAGTCGGGCTGCGGCAGTGGCTGGATCAGGGAGTTCTGGTTGCGCCGGATCGGTCCTGACCGGAGACGGGTTGTTTACCGCGAGGGCGGAGCTATGCCATGAGAATCGTGACCTTTCGCCACCGGCCTCGGCCAGGTCGCCATGCTCGCGCTCTTCTTCTTGATCCATCTCTAACAGCAAGTTGGCTATTTCGTCTTCTTTTGATGCCGGCGTTCGCTCCATCCGAGGATGAGGAGCATCGCTCTGGAGAACGACGCTGAACGTCAGGCAGCCAAGCTTGACGCAATCGCCGTCGTGAAGCTCGCGTTCTTTCTGCACCGGCAGATCGTTGACAACCATGCCGTTGTCTGGCGCCAAATTCCTGGCGATGATCCTGTTATTACGGCTCATTAAGGCGCCGTGCCGGGGCGCAAGGGTAGAACTTCCCGAACGGAGATGACAACCGGGCTCGCGGCCGATGAAGAATGGTAAATGAGCCACAGGAATGCGCGTCCCTTTCCATTTTTCAGGAGTCACCATCTCGAGCATCAACTTCACGGCGTTATCTCCTCAAAAAGGCCGTAGAGGCAAGGGTACGGTGTTCTCGAAATGAGCAAAAGTCATGCCGGGCCGTGGCCTCGTGACCCGTACAGATGTTAAGAAAGGTGGCCCCCGGGTGCCTGGACTCACAAATCCGCTGGAATCCCCGACGCGGAAGGCATGGTGATTGCTCCCCTTGTCTTGTGTCTAGCGTTCTTTTGGCTTGAATTTCGCCTTTCTGCAGGCGCAAGTGGACGGAGGAAGGATTCGCATGGTCAGTCAGCTCCAGGTCGAGTGCTTGCCCACTGAACATCCCGAAAAGATTCTTTGCGCCTTGTGCTGGCGGCCTCTTGAACGGTCGCCAAGCGTTGAATTGCTGTATGCCGGGGATCTTCCCGTCGGTGTAGTTTGTCCGAGGTGTCTCGCTAATCCCCGCGAGGGAGCTGAGTGGGCGCGCAGGCACGCTCGCGAAGTGCGAACGTTGGCCAGGGAAGCTCGAGATTGGGTGTCGCGACTGGAATGGCTCAAAATGCTGCAGATGGCTCAAGCACGGGCAAATCATCTGGAAAAACTCGCCGAACGGATCGAACAAACGAACCTTGCGCACGGGTAGCTCCGAAGCCGCTTCCGCAAAACGCGATGCGCAGAAAAATCCCCTCGACTGAGCGAGCAATTGCCAAATCTTTTTGATACTTTGTCGGTAATCATCTTTTCGTCGAGCCTGTAGAAATAGACGGCAGGAATCTATCCCCTCATCCGGAAGGCTCTTACAAGAGGCATTCGATGAGATGTTTGTTCATCCTCAGGCTTCTTGGCGTATTACTCGGCTGCGTGAGTTCGATGGTGTCGGCCACGCCTGCCGCCGAGCCGCGCCGGCCGAACATTGTCTTCATCCTCGCCGATGATCTTGGGTACGGCGATTTGGGCTGCTATGGGCAGCAGCGAATTCAGACGCCGAACATCGACAGGCTGGCGGCCGAGGGCATGCGCTTCACGCAGTGCTACGCCGGCAGCACGGTTTGCGCGCCGTCACGTTGTGCCTTGATGACCGGCCTGCATACGGGACACGCCACGGTCCGCGGTAATGCATTCGTGCCGCTGCGGGCGCAGGATGTCACGGTCGCCGAAGTGCTCAAACGCGCGGGGTACACGACGGCTCTCATCGGCAAGTGGGGGCTGGGCGAGCCGGGAACTAGCGGAGTGCCGAACCGCAAGGGCTTCGATACCTTCTTCGGTTACCTCAACCAGGTCCACGCTCACAATTACTACCCCGATTATCTGTGGCGGAATGAAGAGAGGATCAAGATAGACGGCAATGTGGTGAAAAACGGCGTGGCTTCGAAACGGGCCCAATATGCTCCTGATCTCTTTACCAACGAAGCCCTCCGCTTCGTGGAACAAGAGAAGGACAAGCCCTTCTTCCTCTACCTTGCCTATATCACTCCGCACGCCAACAACGAGCGCGGCATTATGGAAGGTAACGGCCTGGAGGTGCCCAGCGCTGCACCGTACTCGGACAGACCCTGGCCGCAGGTGGAAAAGAACTTTGCGGCCATGGTCACGCGCATGGATGCCGATGTCGGCCGCCTCATGGCTCAGCTGAAGAAATTGGGGCTGGACGATAACACGATCGTATTTTTCAGCAGCGATAACGGCCCGCATAAAGAAGGCGGACATGATCCGCGCTTCTTCCAGAGCGGCGGGCCGCTTACGGGGATCAAACGCGATCTCTATGAAGGCGGCGTCCGCGTGCCCATGATCGCCCGCTGGCCGGGCCACATCGCTGCCGGCAGGGCCAGCGACCAGGTATGGACGTTTTGGGATTTCTTGCCGACGGCCGCCGAGCTGGCTAGGGCCATGGCGCCGGCAGGACTCGACGGCATTTCCGTGTTGCCGACGCTTCTGGGCAAGGGCGAACAGAAACAGCACGACTTCCTCTACTGGGAGTTCCACGAACGCGGCTTCCAGCAGGCTGTGCGCATGGGCGACTGGAAAGCCGTGCGTTCCGCCTGGGGCGAGCCCTTGGAACTGTATGATTTGCGCACCGATCTCGCCGAGAAGCACAATGTTGCCGGTCAGCATGCGGAGATTGTGGACAGGATTGAGGAGTACTTGAAAACCGCGCGCACGGCATCCGCTCGGTGGCCAATCAAGAAGTAAACCAGCAGATCTTCACGGCTCGCGGTAGGTCACCCCGCCTTTCATGACGAATCGAACCTTGCGCAGCGCCTTGATATCCTGGGTCGGGTCGCCTTCGACGGCGATGAGATCCGCAAGCAGGCCCGGCTTGATGCTGCCGACTTTGTCGTCGAGGTGGAGCACTTTCGCGTCCACGGAAGTTGCCGAGCGCAGGGCCTGGATCGGCGTCATGCCGTGCTCCACGAGCAGTTCCAGCTCCCGCGCCTCGTCGCCATGCGCGAAGACACCGACATCGCTGCCGTTGGCAATCGTGACGCCCGCCTCGAGGGCCGCCTTGAAGCTGGCGCGCTTGGTTTGCAGCTCGGCCGGCTCGGGATCGGCGCCTTGCTTCCAGCCGCGGTACTTGCTCATGGCCTCGCCAGCCGCCAGGGTCGGACAGAGCGCGACGCCGCGGTTGGCCATGAGGCGGAAGATTTCGATATCGCCCTGGTCGCCGTGCTCGATGGTTTCGACGCCGGCCAGCGTCGCCCGCCGCATGCCTTCCTTGGACATCGCATGCGCCGCCACCGGGCAGCTGGCAGAGCGGGCTGTTTGCACGATTAGTTTGAATTCGTCCAGCGAAAACGTCGGCCGGATGGAGGCCCCACCCATGGCGGCGTCAGCATACACCTTGATCCAATCGGCGCCGCGGCCGATCTGATCGCGCACCACACGGGTCAGTGAATCAACGCCGTCCGCTTCCTCGGCCCCCTGGGGAATGCTCAACTCTGGAGCAAAGCCCTTGGGACCATAGCTGCCACTGGCCACAATGGCCTTGGTCACGACCAGCATGCGCGGCCCGGGGATGATCCCTTGATTGATGGCCTGCTTGACCCCGACATCCGCATAGCCCGCGCCTTCCGTACCCAGGTCGCGGATGGTCGTAAACCCGGCCATGAGCGTACTCCGGGCATGATTGGTAGCCCGGCAGACGCGCAGGGCGAGCGGCTCTTTCATCACCTGATCATTCCAGCTTGCCTCGTTGTAGGGATGCAAGAAGAGATGGGAGTGCGCTTCAATCAATCCGGGCAGCAGCGTGGCGCCCGGCAATTCAATGACGCGGGCGTCGTCCGGCGCCTTTATTTCATTTGCGGGCCCTGCTTTTTCGATGCGCTGCCCGTGCACCACGACAATCCAGCCTTCGTGTGCCTCGCCGGCGATTCCGTCGTAGACCCGGGCCGGCTTCAGCAAGATGGACTTGGCTGGCTGGGCGAGAACACGGTCGGAAAGGATAAGACATAAAATGACTGCCGCAGAAGTCAGGCGAACCATGGTTGCCTCCATCATGAAACGCGTAAGCAAGCAAAACCGGGCATTGCCATTCTAGTGCTCCGTCAAACTTGGATTGATGGATCGAGCGATGAGTTCTGCGAATCAAGTAACCTAGTGAAGTTGCCCATCGGCCCACCTGTGCGCCGAAGATGCCCATTTGAAAAAGCTCGGATGGGCATCTTCGGCGAGCGATGCATGTCCTTGGCTGATAACGACTAACAACGTGAAAACCGTATTTCTTTCTTCGAAGATGCCCATTTGGAATCTACCGGGGGGTAAAGCCTTCCGGATAAGGGGGCATGACGCTGGGACCCCGAGGGGTAGAGAAGGCTAGTGATGTTTCTGAAGTTTATTGGAAGGATGTTCCGGCCAGCGGCACTACCATAATAGAAGACCTCAGCAAACTTGGGGTCAGCCATGGCAAACAGTCCAGCAAGCGCGATGCTGCGGTATATTCGCAGGCTCATTATCACCCCTGAGGTGGGCGGCAGGAGCGATGCGCACTTGTTGCGGCAGTTCGTCCAGCATCGCGACGAAGAAGCCTTCACGGCGCTCATGCAGCGCCATGGACCGCTGGTGCTTAGCGTGTGCCGGCGCATCCTGGTCCAGGAACAGGACGCCGAGGATGCCTTCCAGGCCACATTTCTGGTGCTCGCGCGAAAGGCGGGGTCGATAGCCAGGGGCGATTCGGTGGGAAGTTGGTTGTACGGAGTGGCCTTGCGAATCGCTGGGAAAATTCGCGGCGGTATCAGGCGGCGTCGTCAGCGCGAAACTTCGCTCCAAGAAGTTTCCTCCTTGGACCCGACGCCCGAGTGGGTCTGGGAGGAAATCCAACCCGTGCTTGACGAGGAAGTAAGCCGCCTGCCGCCTCCCTACCGGTCTGCATTCGTGCTCTGCCATTTGCAGGGCAAATCGAGCGCCGAGGCGGCAACCGAGCTTGGCTGCCGGCCCGGCACCATCTTCTCCCGGCTGGCGCGGGCGCGCGCACTCCTGCGCGACCGGCTGGCGCGCCGGGGCCTGGCGCTATCGACCGGCCTGTTGACGGCGCTGTTCACTGAGAATCCAGCCCAGGCTGCCGTGCCTTCGAGCCTGGCAGGCGCGACGGTGCGAGGCGCGTTGCAATTTGTAGTTGGTGAGGGGGCGGCCGGCCTGGTTTCGGCGCGAGCGCTCGCCCTGGCGAAAGGAGCAATGAAGCAAATGTTCTTGGACAAGCTGCGGATTTGGAGCGTCGTTCTTCTGCTGGGCACTGTTGGAGTGACGGGCGCCGGCATCTGGACCTATCACGCCATGGCAGGCCCAAGGGATTCCCAGGCGAAAAACGTCACCGAACCTGCGAAGGACAATAGCGGCTTGACCGGCTTGGTTCGCGTGCCAAGTCGTAAAGACGGCATCATCCTCGTAATCGGCACTGAAATCGCCACGGGGGAGAAAGTGCCCCCGGAACAAATCATAGGGGTGACGGCACCGACATTAGAAGAGCGGCCGCCGCAATTACGACGTATAAGACGCGGAGACCGCGTTGAGGAGGGACAGCTTCTGGCGATCGTTGATGATCCATTGGCCGTCTCGGACGTCGTCATCAAACAAGCAAAACTGGCGGCGGCCATGGCAGACCGCATCGCCACCGAAAAGACGCGGGACGAAGCCAAGAAGCGATATGAGACTGCCGAAAAACTATATCACCAAAGTAAAGTATCGCTTGAAGACATACGCTCCGCAGAATTGACTTGGATGCGCTTTGTCTACGAAGAAAAGAGTAAAGTCGAAGGAATCAAAATCGCTCAAAGCGAATTACAGCAGGCCAAGACGGCCTTCAAAATGGGCGAAATTCGCAGCCCCTGCAAAGGGATCATCCAAAAGATCTGCTTTCGCCGCGGTGAAGGCGTGCATGCCCTTGAACCTGTAATCATCATCCAGGTCCCGGACGAGTCCGATTAGTCAGCAAGCCAGGCAAAAAGGAGACGCCGCCTGGGCGAACGGCGGCGTCTCGGGCGTTATCAACACCAGCCCGGCAAGACAATACATCATCCCTCGCTCGCGCATCGGGCTGGTCAAGAGCTTTAGTTACTCTTAGGCAGGATCTTGGTCACGTCGGCGAGGACCTTTTCGATGCCCTTGTCGTCCAGCTCGCCCTTGCCGAAGGCATAGTTCGCCTTGACGTTGTGGGCGTTGTAAAGCACGACGGTGACCTCGGCATCCTTGCTGACCTTGTAACCCGTCGGGCCGGCCGGGTTGTCGATGCTGAGCACGCACTTCTTGATGCTTTCCTTTTCCGCCACTTCCTTGGCTTTCTTTTGCAGGTCCTCGTTGTCGTTCAGGAAGACGACGAAGCTGCCCATCTTGGCGTCGGCGTGCTCGACGGTGGCGGCGTCGATCTTCTTGATCAGCTTGGTGACCGGCTCGTTCAGGTCGCGCGCAAAGATCATGGCGACCGGGTTGTTGCCGTTTTCGCAATACAGGCAGTGCTTCTCGCCGGCACTCGTGCCGGTCAGGTTCAGCGGATGGAAGGGACCGGGAACTTCATCACCCGGTTGCGGGCCTGACTTCAGGCTTTCACCGGCAATGACGGCGCTCAGCACGAGGGCCAGACCAAGGAAAGAAAGTGCGGCGATGGAGAACTTCTTCATGAATCGACCTCCTCATGATGGGTGACACGACCTGGAACTTACCAAGTCAGCGGTCTGTGCACGCGCACAAGCCGCGATAGCTCGATTAGCGCAAAGCACGCAAAGCAGCGCAACTGGTCAATGGGAAGAGCGACCGGACACGCCCGTCATGATGCCTGGCCAAGTCAGCCGAAGCCGGGATCGAAATGCGAGACAGAAAAGAGGAACGGCGTCGTGCCGGCGACGAAGATAACGACCGGGGTTGAGGAGAATGAAGGGTTCATACTGCTCTCTCTTGGTCCATTCGTCTTTAGCAGTTTAAGGAGCACACAGGCGAAGTCAAGCGTCCGGGGCGATGAATCGTGCAAAAGGGCGTGCATTCACCGCTAAGCTGCATAAAATGAACGGGTGACCTCATGAAATGCCCCGCCTCGATTCAGCCGCGGCTGCAACCGATTTCCCACCCAAGGCAGCCGCTTCAGGAGATATGCCGTGCCGTCCATCGTTCGTTCCAGTTCAGTTCTCCTGACGCTGCTGCTTTGGCAGGCGCAGCCGGTCCGCAGTGCACCCGTCGATTTCACCCGCGAAGTTCGTCCAATCCTGTCCCGGCACTGCTTCAAATGTCATGGCCCCGACGATAAGGCGCGCAAGGCGAAGCTCCGCCTGGACGTTCGCGAAGCGGCTATTGGCGAGGCCAAATCGGGCGAGCAGCCCATCGCGCCGGGCAAACCGGACGAGAGCGAGTTGGTGCGGCGCATCTTCGCCGCTGAGGACAGCGACCTCATGCCGCCACCCTCGACCAAGAACCCGCTCACCGATGCCCAGAAGCAAATTCTCAAACGTTGGATTGCCGAGGGCGCGGAGTACACGCAGCATTGGGCGTTTGTGCCGCCCAGGCAGGCGCCGCTGCCCAAGGTCAAGCAAAGCGCTTGGCCGCGGAATGCCATCGATCATTTTGTCCTCGCACGATTGGAAGCAGAGGGCCTGCAGCCGTCCGCGCCTGCCGATAAGTACACGCTCGTGCGCCGGCTTTATTTGGATCTCATTGGGCTACCGCCGACGCCGGAAGAAGCCGATGCGTTTGTCCAGGATCGCTCACGGGCGGCTTATGAACGGCTGGTGGATCGACTGCTTGCCTCGCCGCATTATGGCGAGCGCTGGGCGCGGCGCTGGCTCGACCTGGCGCGCTACGCCGATACCAACGGCTATGAGAAGGACCGCGTACGCTCGATCTGGCCGTATCGCGACTGGGTAATTAACGCCCTCAACAGCGATATGCCGTTCGATCAATTCACCATCGAGCAGTTGGCCGGTGACATCCTTCCCGGCGCAACGCTTCAGCAACGCATCGCGACCGGGTTCCACCGCAACACGATGCTTAATGAAGAAGGTGGCATTGATCCGCTAGAATTCCGTTTCTATGCCATGACTGACCGCGTCGGCACAACCGGAACGGTGTGGCTGGGCTTGACGGTCGGCTGCGCGCAGTGCCACACGCACAAGTTCGATCCCATTACGCACCGGGAGTATTACCAGCTCATGGCGTTTCTGAATAACGCGGACGAGCCGGTGATGGATATTCCGCGCCCTGATCTGGCGGCGCGGCGAGCGGAGCTCGACAAGCAAATTGCCGCGCGACTTGCCGACCTGCCGAACCGCTTTCCGCCGGACGATAACGTCCGTTGGCAGACGCCGGCAGTCGTCAGCGTTGAATCCGCCGGCGGCGCGACGACAGAGAAACTTGCGGATGGTTCAATTCGGTTCTCCGGAAAGAATCCGGAGCGGGATACGTACACCATTGTCATGGATTCGGAGCTGACCGGCGTGACGGCGCTTCGCCTGGAAGCATTGGCCGATCCCGCCCTGCCGAGCAAAGGTCCCGGCCGCACGCCGCATGGCAATTTTGTTCTGAGCGAGATCACCGCCACAGCCGCGCCCCAAAATGCTCTCAATAAGGGGGAGCCCATCAAATTCATTCAGGCCAAGGCCGACTTCGCGCAAGACGGATTTCCGGTCATGCATGCGATCGACGGCAATCCAAAGACCGGCTGGGCCATACACGGACCTGGCACATGGAATGTCAACCGTGCCGCGACATTCACGCTGGAAAAGCCGGCCGGTTTTCCACAGGGAACGCACTGGACCATCCGGCTAAGCCAGCAGCACGGCAGTCAGCACACGCTGGGGCGATTGCGGCTCAGCCTGGGTCAGCCGTTAAGCAGTTCAAGACCGATCGAGGTTCGGCGTCGCGAAAACCTGGAGCAAAAGTTTAAGACCTGGCTCGACCAGGAAACAGCACGCGCGGTGCACTGGACAATCTTGCGGCCGCGGGAAGCCAAAGGCAACGTGCCCCATCTGAGCATCCTGGACGACGGCTCCGTCCTTGCCGGCGGAGACCAAACCAAACGGGATGTCTACGATCTGAAATACGGCACCGACCTGAAAGGAATCACAGCGCTTCGGCTGGAGGTGTTGCCGCATCCTAGCTTGCCCCGTGAAGGACCGGGCCGCGTTTATTACGAAGGGGCGCCAGGCGATTTCTTCTTGAGCGACCTCAGCCTGACTGCCGGCGGCAAGCCCGTCCAATTCAGCCGCGCCAGCCAAAGCCATGCCGACGGCGGCAACGTGGCAGCCAACGCTATCGACAACGATCCGCATACTGGCTGGTCGATCAATGGCGGCCAGGGGCAGGCGCATGCCGCGGTGTTCAACCTTGCGACGCCTCTGGACGATGCGCAGGATCTAAGCCTGCGGATGATATTCGAAAGGTATTACGCCTCCGGCCTGGGCCGGTTTCGCATTTCGGTCACGACGGACGTAGGGCAGGTTTCTAACCTTCCGGTGGAGAAGAGGCAGGTTAAGAACCTGACCCACATCCCGGAAGCTCATGGTTTGCCTGCGGAGATCGAGGAACTCTTGCTTGTCCCGGCAGCCAAGCGCACGCCGTCCCGGCGCGATCAGTTGCTTCGGCATTATCTGTCCATTGCTCCAGAGCTGGCCGGTGAACGGGAGGCGATCAAGAAGATGCGCGAGCAGATCCCCGCTTATCCCACGACGTTGGTCCTCGCCGAGCGCCCGCCTGACAATCCGCGATCCACCACCATCCATCGGCGCGGCGAGTTTCTCCAGCCGGCCGAACCGGTCGAGCCCAACGTGCTTTCCGTACTTCCTTCGCTCCCGAAGGACACGCCGCACAACCGGCTGACCTTCGCTCGATGGCTGGTAGACCCACGCAACCCGCTGGTAGGGCGCGTGGCCGTCAATCGCCAGTGGGCCGCCTTCTTTGGCCGAGGCATTGTTCGGACCCTGGAAGACTTTGGCTATCAGGGCGATCCGCCGACTCACCCCGAGCTGCTCGATTGGCTGGCGGTCGAATTGGTGAAGCAGGGTTGGTCGATCAAAAATCTCCAGCGCCTGATCGTGACGAGCGCAACCTACCAGCAGTCTTCCCAGGCGACGCCGGAATTGTCGGCGCGGGATCCGC
Source organism: Gemmataceae bacterium (assembly GCA_035939715.1). GTDB lineage: Bacteria > Planctomycetota > Planctomycetia > Gemmatales > Gemmataceae > DASZFN01. The sequence goes on from DASZFN010000296.1 coordinate 17,032, forward strand.
AGAATATTCTGCTGGCGCGCGGCCCTCGTTTTCGCATCGAGGGGGAATTGGTCCGCGATGCGGCCTTGCGGATCGCCGGCCTGCTTTCCGAAAAAGTCGGCGGGCCGAGCGTCTTTCCACCGCAGCCTCCGGGCGTCACCTCGGAAGGCACCTACGGCGCGCTTGCCTGGAAAGTCAGCGAAGGACAGGACCGCTATCGCCGCGGGCTGTACACGTTCAGCAAGCGCACCGCCCCGTACGCGATGTTCAACACGTTCGATGCGCCGAGTGGCGAGGCTTGCGTGGCGCGGCGCGAAATTTCCAATACGCCCTTGCAGGCGCTAACCCTGCTAAACGATCCGGTATTTGAAGAGGTCGCCCAGACGCTGGGGCGTCAGATGGCGGAGCAGCACTCTTCCTTGCAGAGCCGAATGGTTCATTTGTTCCGACGCTGCCTGACCCGGGCGCCAACCGCCGACGAGCTCGCGCTGCTGGTTGGTTTTTATTGCCATCAAAAGGAAAGATGCGCGAAAAAAGAACTGAATGCCGCGGCGCTTGCCGGCCCTGGCAAAGGCGATATCCAGGAACGCGCTGCCTGGACCATGGTGGCCCGCACCCTCTTGAACCTTGATGAGACTGTCGCGAAGGATTAGTCCATGAATCCCACACAGCTCGATTTGCTCGATATTACCCGCCGCCACTTTTTCCGCGAATGCGGCGTCGGCGTGGGCAAGATCGCCCTGGCTTCGCTGCTCACCGACGCGTTTGCGCCGCGGACTTCGGCAGCTCCGGCTCGCGCCCTTAATCCGATGGCGGCAAAGCCGCCGCACTTTGCGCCCAGGGCGAAGCGGGTGATTTACCTGTTCATGGCTGGCGCCCCCAGTCATCTTGATCTCTTCGATTACAAGCCGCAGCTTGCGAAATACGAGGGCAGGCCGATTCCGCCCGAAATCATTCGCGGCCAGCGCTATGCCTTCATTCGCCAGGATGCCGCCGCGCTGGGGCCGCAATTCAAGTTCGCCAAGCACGGCCAATGCGGCGCAGAGGTCTCCGAGGCGTTGCCGCATCTGGCCAAGGTCGTGGACGACATCTGCATCGTCAAGTCGATGCACACGGATCAGTTCAACCACGCCCCGGCGCAGATTTTTCTTAACACCGGCTTCTCTCAACCCGGCCGGCCGAGCATGGGCTCCTGGGTTACTTATGGACTCGGCGCGGAGACGAGCGATTTGCCTGCGTTCATCGTCATGTCCACGGGGAGCGGCATCAGCGGGGGCGCGGCGAACTGGTCGAGCGGTTTTCTGCCGACCGTCTATACGGGCGTCCGCTTCCGCAACCAGGGCGACCCGATTCTCAACATCACCAGTCCCAGGGGCATCGATGCCAGGCTGCAGCGGGAATCGCTGGACCTCATCGGCGCGCTCAACCGGCGGCGGCTTGACATGGACCGCGACCCGGAAATTGCCACGCGCATTGCATCGTATGAGATGGCTTACCGTCTGCAGACGTCGGCGCCCGAGTTGATGGAGCTGAGAAGCGAAACGAAAACGACGCTCGACATGTACGGCGCAGACCCTGCCCGGCCGTCCTTCGCGCGGGCCTGTCTGCTTGCCCGGCGCATGATCGAGCGCGGCGTGCGCTTCGTGAATATCTATCATGAGGGCTGGGACGCACACTCCGATTTGATCGGCAATCACCGCAAGAATTGTGGCGAGACGGATCAGGCCTGCGCCGCCTTGATTACCGATCTCAAACGACGGGGTTTGTTAGATGAGACACTTGTGGTCTGGGGCGGGGAGTTCGGCCGTACGCCGATGATCGAGTCCAATCCTGCTCTCGGGCGCCGGCTGGGCCGCGATCACCATCCGCAGGCGTTCACGATGTGGATGGCCGGTGGCGGCGTCAAGCACGGCTTCCATTACGGCAGCACGGATGAGCTTGGCTTCCATGTCGTGGTAAACCAGGTCCACGTGCACGATTTGCAGGCGACCATTCTTTATTTGCTCGGCCTGGATCACGAACACCTGGTCTTCCGCCAGGCCGGCCGTGATTTCCGGCTGACCGATGTGCATGGCAAGGTTGTGCACGACCTTCTCGCGTAGGCCCCGCTTGCCGAGCGGGGCCTGGTCCGG
>DASZFN010000297.1:0-1526 GCA_035939715.1 Gemmataceae bacterium
CGATGATCGTAACGTTGCCGCGTTTGTAGCGGAAGAGGCCGGCCCGCTGCAGGGCGCCGGCCGCAGCCGTAAACCCGTCCGCCGCACCCCCAGCATCCTTGACCTTCCGACGTACTTTTGCACTGTGTTAGCCGGGTCGGCTGCAGCCCCGGCTCATTTGTAGCTTGCCCCGGAGTCCCTCAAAGCGGCCCGGTCAGGCAGGCTTGCTGGACAGGGATGCGGGTTCAAGTAAGAGCGTAATGCCCGGCCAGCAGCCGATACCGCAATCAGTCCGACGATCACGAGGATAGCAACTTGGGCTGGGCGGAGGCCAGCGACGTTAGGCGCCATACCAAGCAACACGCCAGGAAAAACGTGGGCCGGTGCCCAGGCGAAAGCCGACAGAATATTGACGGCATAGAACTGGCGCGATGACATTCCTGAGATGCCTGCAACCAACGGCACAAATGCGCGCACTACCGCTATGAAACGAGCTAGGAAGACGCTCGCGCCTCCGTACGTCTTGATAAATGCGTCGCTGCGGTCAATGAACTGCGGATATCGATTAAGCGGCCAGCACAGGAGAATCTCCCGATGGTAGCGGCGTCCTAACCAGAAGGACAAGCCATCGCCGAAAATGGCCCCCACGATCGCAGCACCGAGCAGGAGCCATGGGTTTAGATGAGCGCTGCTCGCGAGCGCACAAATCCCAATAATAAGCGTCGAGCCGGGAACTATCGTGCCTATCACGGGGATTGCTTCCGACAACGACAGCAGAAAGATCGCCGTGAGAGCGTGGTGCGGATGCCCCCCGATAAAATCAACGATCCCGGCAAAATACGACGTCATCGTTGTGTCTTCATGCCAACAACATGATTCGGTTGCGGTGATCCAGGCCAGACGACCAGCGCTGAGGGCGTCGCATAGTTGCGTCGCACGGCGATCCTGGCGCCTCGGCCACGGTCGCTGGCGGCGTTTTCATGCTCACGCAGGCGAAGTACGGCCGGCCGTGGATGAGGAATGGTCGGGGCCGGCCACGGTGTCATAGCGGTGCAGACAAAAATCTCGGATACTCCCTCTTGCTTGGCGATTCCCTTGGCGGTGTGAACGGCCGTCAAGAAGGAAAGCTTGCTCACGGTTTTTAGCTGTTGGCGGGCAACCGTAATGGTAAGGCCAAAGTCATGTCTCGTTTGCGCGTACCCTTGAACATACATGAAGCAGGAATTTTTGCCCGGCGGGAATCAATCTCGTTCGCTGACGTAATGCATTTTACCTTGGCCATCGTGCAGGCCTTTCCACGCTTCATGCTTGTGGAGGACGCGGGTCGCTTCGGAGTGCCTCATCGGGTTTTGTCACCCGCCCGGTAAAGCCTGCGAACAGTTCGCCGCACTCATCATTCACAAGCTGAATTTCCTAAATGTGGGTTAAACCCCAGCACAATGCCACCGCGACGATCAGAATTATGGCGATCACAGCGAAATAGCCGGACCTGATTGCAAGACCGGTCCTCGTCTGGGCCACGCCAGTCGACGTTTCCATGTCTGCCC
>DASZFN010000298.1:0-2045 GCA_035939715.1 Gemmataceae bacterium
CACACCATGCAATCTTGACCCCGGCGCAGCGTGATGGCGACCGCGACTTGCTCGTTGTCGGCCAGGCCGCTGAAATTGTGTCCGTTCTCGGCCAAAATCCTGAGCAATGTGTCGGCGACGGAATCGTGCTTTTGCAAAGAGTCCTTCTTGCCGGGTTCGGGTTTTTCGCCGTGCAATTCCTTGCGCACGCGCTCCCATTCGCTGAGCGGCTTGACCGCCGGACCGCTGACGTGGCGGACAGCCTCCTGGAACTGGGCGGCCAGTGCTGCGGTATAGACCACGCCGTAGCCCTTGAGATGGAAGCCCTCGACCGCCTCGAACGGCGCCACGCCGGCATGAGCCTTTCTGAGGGCGTGATTGTTATCCTCGCCAAGGTGTCCCCAGATTTGGCTTGCGTCTTTTGGAGTTTGAGAATTGGCAATCCATATGTCGAACTTCCCGTCATTGTCGTAGTCGAGGAAAGCGGCGCCCTTGCCAGCGCCATTTTGCGGGAGCCAGGACGACAGCACCGCGCTTTGGGGCAGGGCGCTCAAGCGCCGGATTCCCTGGTCGAGAATGCGTCGCATGATTTCAATCTCTTCATGGATGCGCACCCCAGCGGACTCCTGCCGATCGCGCTCGTCCTGAGTCGCGCGCACGGTCACATCGTCAAAGATCGGTTGGCTCTTCTCGGAAACAGTTGGCTGTTGGGCCCGTCGGATTTCTGGCTGACCCGTCGCCAGGCACGGCAACAGCAATAAAAGAACGACGCCGCGGCAGAGGATTCGCTGATTCATGTTATTCTCCTTTTTGGGATAGCCGGTAGAGACTCTCGATTTCTTTCTCGAGGGCGACATAGCGGCGATTGCTCTGTTGCTCGATGGCCCTGAGCCGGGTCAGCAGCTCCGAGGCGCCCAGGCGATGTTGGCGATCCTGTTCCTGCAAGTCGTCCGCCAGGGCATGAATCAGTTTGCTGAGAAGCTGAACCTCATCCTCAAGACCCTGCGCCTGGTGACTCGCCATGGAAGATGAGGCGGCTGCCGACGCCGCCGGCGCAGGAACGGAAGGGGAAGTATCCGCCGTGGGCGCCGGTCCCCAGCGCAATACCAATTGATGCGACTGGAAATGAGCCTCGAAGCGCAGGAAGGCCATGATGGCGACCAGGGCCGCCACGCCCGCCGCCAGCAGCGCCACGCGCCGCCAGCCGCGCTGGCGCCGGCCCGCTTGTGCGGCGGATGCTCGGTAGAGACGGGCGAGGTCGACCTGCACGTTCGGCGGGGCCGCCACGCCCAGCAAGCGGCGAACGCCTTGCAACGCCACAAACTCGCGCCGGCAGGCCGCGCACTCATCGACATGTTTTTCCAGGTGAATCTTGTCGGCAGCCGATGCATCGCCGTACAGCAACACCGGCAAAAGCTCGCGAACCTGGCTGCAGTTCATGTCTCATTCTCCTCTGGCCCCAGGCCGAGTGCTTGCAAGCGCGTCCGCAACTGCTGCAGGGCCGCGGCAAAGCGCGATTTCAGGGTACTGGCCGGAGTACTGCTAAGGCGGGCGATTTCCTCGAAGCTCATTTGCTCGTAATGGCGCAAAACCAGCACGCTGCGCAGCGGCTCCGGCAATGCCGCGACAAGCTGTGCGACGATTTGATCCGCTTCCTTCTGCTGGCAGAGTGCCTCCGCAGGACCGGTCCGAGCCGTCACTTCCTGCGTTGTCAACGGGAGCGTGGCCGGCGGGCTGCGCCGCGCCGCGTCCCGGGCGACATTGAGGGCGATGCGATAGATCCAGCGCCCGAACGCCCCATTTTCGCGGTATCGCGATCCAGAGCGGTATATGCGCAGAAAGACTTCCTGGGCCAGGTCGCGCGCGGCCTCGCCGCTGCCGGTCAGCCGGTAGAGAAAACGGCCGATCGGCTGCTGCCAGCGGCGCACGATCTCCTCAAAGGCATCTGCTTCGCCGCGCTGCCAGCGCTGGATCAGCTCCGATTCGCCAGAATCCATGCACCCCCCACCTGGTTCCATCCTTATTAACGCAGAGAGAGGGGCAATCGACGAAGGGAAAGTGATTTT
>DASZFN010000299.1:0-10017 GCA_035939715.1 Gemmataceae bacterium
CCAGGACCTACGCTGCACCGAAGAAGAACGACTTTTACGCCCCCTTCATTTCCGGCGCCCAGCGCTTGCCCAATGGCAACACGCTGATCTGCTCCGGAACCAATGGCACCATCTTTGAAGTAACTCCGAACCAAGAGATCGTTTGGAAATACGTGAATCCGGACCGCGGCAGCTCTCCTCCCGGCGGCGGTTTTCCGCTCCCACCTGCTCCACCGCTTGGCCAGATTCTGCCGACCTTTCTTCAAACTGCGATGAACTTCACCGCGGAACAGAAAAAGCAACTGGGAGCCGCCGAAAAGGGCGTCGCGGAAAAGCTCGGCACGGTGCTTACCCAGGACCAGAAGAAAGAGCTCCAGCAAAGGCCGCGCGGCTTCGAAGACTTCCCTGTAGCTGGGCAGCTCATGGCGACTTCGGTAGAGAACCGGTTGAAGCTCACTGCGGAGCAAAAGCGGCAACTAGCCGCGGTGCAGAAGGAAGTAGACGGCAAGCTCGACACCCTACTCAAGGACGCGCAGAAGAAGCAACTCAAGAGCATGCAGGACATGGCCCGCGCCTTTCAGGGTGGCGGCGCCCGTGGCGGCTTCCCCGGCGGCTTCGGACCGCCCGGCGGGGGCGGCCTGTTCCGCGCTCCTCGGTACGGTGCAGCCTATGCCGGCCTGATCGGCAAAACTCTGAAGCCGGGGAAGACCATCGCAGAGATCCTGGAGACAAATCGTTGAAAAAGGGGACGCGGCTGCTCTGTAGAAAAGCTCCAGCTGCATACAAGAGCATGAGGTTGTAGCTAATGGCGATCAGGAGCATTTCGCGGCACTGGCTCCAATAGCTCCGGCCATTCACAGTGTTGGTCAGGCGCCGTTTCAACATCGAGAAGCCGCTTTCGCCCTGCCAACGTTGGCCGTAACCGCCATAGTGCTTGGTCAAACGCTGCTTCATCTGGCGCCGATAGTGGCCGCTGGGCAGCTTGTTGGTCGGTCGGCCGATAGTCGCGGGAATGTAGGAGCGCACGCCGCACTGCTCCCGGGCGTGCCGGTGGTTGGCTTCGGAGTCGTAGCCGGCATCGGCCACGACGATATCGAGACGAACTTGCTCGAGGGTAGTTTCCAACAAAGGAACGAAGCGATCGACATCGACGCGCGGGCCACGGCCGACCAGAACGCCCAGCAGCAGGTGGCTGGCGCAGTCGAAGGCACCCTCGAACTTAGCGTAGCGACTGTAGCTGACCGTCTGCCATTTTTTGCTGACGCTGGCGCGGCGACGCACATAGTACAGGCTCCGTGGACCGCACTCCAGGCCGGTGGAGTCGAATGCGACACGATGCACGCGCTGGCGCCTCTGCAGAAAGCGGCGCACCGTATTACGGAACAGACCTTGGGCCAAGGGGACACGCAGCAGGCGGCGGCTAGCCTTTTGCAAAGTTGTAAAGTGCGGCACCCTGGTCAGGCCCAGTACAGTGCGGAGATCGCTAAGTTCCGTGAGTAGCGCGGTAAGGCCGCGATAGTCGGTCTTGAGGAAGACTTTGAGGACCAGACAGGCGAACAACTGAGGCTGGGTATAAGTGTGCGGACTGAAGCGATGGGCATACCGAGCCAACACCCAGTTGCCGGTGATCAAAGCGTGGCGTGCGACGCGCAAAGGAGACTTACTCAGAGTGCTCACATACAGTTAGAGGCGTGCAGCTGTCAAAGGATTCAGGGTTTTCTACAGAGCAGGACAGGCTACTTTTCCAGCATGAAAAGAAGCATGTCTCAACAATCGTCCTCAGGCTGCCGACAGCGGCTCGCCAGGTCATCGGTGCCGGTCATGACAGGCAGCACAGCGCGCCTTCAACGCCGTCGCGCTCCGCAATGCCGTTGGATAGTCGCGTCGGTCTGCCGCCGCAACCACGGCTTTCGCGGACAGCGCAAATGCCCGGCACTGTTCCAGCCATGGTTCGTGCTTGCCCTTCGGCGGATCATGCTTCTCCAGGAGTTGGGCGGCCTCGGCGATCAGGGCGGCATCCGCGCGCACGCGCTGCCATTGAGGCCGGTCAGCCGGTTCTTCTTGCAGAGACTTCAGGAGATCGCCATGCACGCCCGTCGGCTGGTTCACCGAACGCATGATGTCGGCTATGGTGGCTACAGGCTCATGTGCAGGACCGGGCCTGGACAACCGGGTATCCGCGATAATGTCCGCGTCCTCGACAAACTTCGCGAAGAATTCATAGATCTCGAAATACGCCTTGCCAGCCGCTTCCGAGGCGGGAGCTGCCTGGTCTGGAGTCATGAATCCCGGACTTACGCCGGCGTAACTGCGAATGCGATGAGCGATGTGCGCTTCCGTGAGGGCTTTCTCGAAGTTGGGCAGCCGGCCGGCAGCCGCGCTCTTCCCAGCGAAAATTCCAAGCAACGGCGTCCCGCGCAGCCCGGCGAACAGAGCCGAATCGGTTACGACTGAGGCATCACAGATGGCGCAGGCCTGGAGCGGCGTTGTGGCTGCCAGAGCCAGGGCCTGATCTGCCCCCACAGACCAGCCAACCACGCCAATGCGGTCGGGGAAAACATCGGGTCTGCGCCGCAACCAGCGCACGGCGGCAGCCAGCCTGGCAAGGGTGGGCTCATCCGCCAGGAAAGCCGCAGCATCGGACTTTCCCCTGGCGTGGCCCGCATTGCGGGGCGCCGGTTCAAGAGCCAGGGCCGCATAACCGATGCCGGCCAGGTCTCGTGCGTTGTCCTTCATCCAGTCATTCAATCCTTCTTCACCGGGGATCAACAACATGGCCGGCAACCGTTCGGCCGTGTCCTGCCGGGCCAAATAGCCGCGCATCGACCCGACCGCGGTGTTGACGGTGATGTCTGTCGTGGTAGTCGCCGGTCGCTGATTCGACCTGAACAAGTCGAGAAACAACGGCATGGGATGCTTGCTGTCTGAAGGGCGCCCAGCCTGCGCCGGCGCCTCGGGGACGAACAAGATGGCGAATAAGATGGCCGTCATCATACCTTGCGCATTCATGATTACCGCGCTTCTAATGCATGCCGCCACGCCCCCGCGTGATGCGCCGGATAAGCGTTGCGGCAAAATACTGTTTTGGAAAAAAAGGGTGGACCGGGCGCGTATCCAACAAACCGCTTTCAGTCCCCTGGCTCAAACTATCCGAAGCACAAGGTACACTCCCGCGGCCAGCGCCGCGCCGAGAGGCAGAGTGGTCACCCAGGCCAGCAGGATCGTACCGATCATTCTGGCGTTGGCCGTGCGATTGACGAGGCCAATGCCGAATAGGGAGCCGACGGCAACGTGCGTAGTAGACACGGGCAAACCCAGCCGGCTGGCGCCCGCGACAAGCAGAGACGTCGCCAGGTTCGCAGTGAACCCCTGGCCGGGATTCATGAGGGTTATTTTGCGGCTCATGGTGTCGGCCACACGCCGGGCGTTGAGCAGGCCGCCGGCCGCCATGAGCAGGGCCACCAGGACCAGACCGAGGGCAGGATTGACGGCCTCGCCGGCCAGCAAGAGGGCCACCATCTTCGGCGTGTCGTTCAGACCGCGCGCAAAGCCGACGGCGCCGCCGCTGAGGTAGTGCAAGCCATCCAGGAGCGGGCCGGCCTGGATGCCGAGCATGCGGCCCTGGTAGCGCTGCACGCAGGCGCTGGCCTGGCCGACCTCGATCACCGCCCCGGTCCGAACCAGGGCGAGGCTGCCGTCTGTTTGCAGCGTCACTTCCTCAAAGGTCTGGCCAATGCACACGCAGCTCTGGCTGATAATGCCGAAGCGCCGCCGCGTCCAACGGAAGACCGGATAGAGCAAGCCCGCAAGCGCCAGCGCGATGACAGGACTTAACAGCAACGGCAAGAAAAAGCCCCTGCCCAGCACCGCGAAGTGCATCTCGCCTGCCGAGGCCAACAAGCCGGCTCCGACCAGACCGCCGGTCAAGGCGTGGGTCGTGGACACGGGCAGCCCGAGCCGCGTGGCCAGCAGCACGGTCAGGGCCGCGCCCAGGCTGACGGCAACAAGAAAGGCCGGCTGAGTGGTTACGGAATCCGGCACCAGGCCCTTGCCTTTGAAGCTTTCGATGAGCCCACGCGCCAGCCATAGCGCCAGAAGCGACCCGGCCAGCGTCGTCAGCGTCGCCCAGGCCAGTGCCGAGCGGTAGCTGCACGTGCCGCTGCCGTAGAGCGTGGCCACGCCTTTGAAGTTATCGTTGCTCCCGTTGCTATAGGCCAGGAACAGCACCACCAACAGCGTCAGAGCGAGCGTTATGCTCATGGGTGGAGATCTCAAGGGAGTGAGTGGCGGCTTATTTCAAAACTAGCGGCTGCAGGTGGAATGGCCAGACCATTTCCAAAACCGTTCAGCGCTTGGGAATCTCGATCCGGCAGCAGCCGAAATTGAGGTAGTCCTCGGCGCGCGAGGTCTTGGTCGCCTGGAAAACATCGGGGTGCAAACGGTAGAGAACGAAGCGGCCTTGCTTCTCGTCCTGGACGACGCCGGCCTGGCGGAGCACTCCCAGGTGGTGCGAAACGTTAACCACTTCTTCGTCAAGTAGCTCGGCTAACTGGCTGACGTGCTTGGGCCCGCCGCGCAGGCACTGAATGATGCGCAACCGCTCGGGGTCGGCAACCGCTCGCAAGTAGCGAGCGCAGTGTTCCGCTTCCTTTTGATCGTCGATGGCCATGCCGTAATGATAACGGGCCAAGCGAAAGCTACCAACCTCAGGGGCAGTGAACGATTTAGCCGGAACATCCGCCGCCTGCCGCGGTCCCGAAGAAGGTGAATTGATCCGCGCAGGGTCCCGACCGAAGTAGCGCCCAGCCCCGGGCGCTGACGGGCACCCGTTCACCGCGCGGGTAAGCTCGGCCCTCGTCGTCCACGACTTGCCGATAGGGACCCCTGTACAGGACCAAGCGCTCGCCTGTCCCGGCGGCGGGAGACGCCTTCCGCGCCGACACCAGCGACTCGCGCATGCCGATGCCGTCTTGCTGAAAACAGGGCGCCGCGGGGAATTTCTCCAGCGTCACGGCCGCGAAGCCGGCGTCTTCCAGCATTTGAATCGGCTCCTTCTCCAGTGGTACGCGCTGCACCTTGGCGGCAGGTCCAGGCAAGGGACGCAGACCGCCGGGCAACTCCTTTTCGGTCACCAGCGTGTGCAGCACGATGCGCCCGCCCGGCTGAAGCACCCGCTGGGCCTCCTTGAGGAGACGGGTCTTTTCGGAAGCCGGCAAGGCCGCATTCAACGTGCCGCGCAGCAGCACTTCACTAACACTGCCATCGCCATGCGGAATCGCCTCGGGCACGGGTTGGTCGAGACGATGCTCCCAGGTCACCGGCTCCGGCTCGGCCTCAGCCGAGGGCAGCATCTCTTCCAGCGACTGGCCGGCGCCGCGATGATCGATGTCCTCCTCCAGGACATAGATTTCCCAGAGGTTGCGGTCGGGATCGGTCACCCAGAACTTGGTCTGCCGCGCATAGCAGCACTCGACCCCTTCTTCACGCTGGCTGTGAATGCCCGCCGCTTCGAGACGCTGCTGAAACTGGACCAACGTCTCCGAATCCGGCAAACGGAAACCCAGGTGATTGAGCGCTCCGCCCGCGGCGTGACGGTTGGGCTCCAGCGACAGCACCAGCGGCGGATCGGCAAGCTCAAACTTCGCATAATCCGGCCGCCGTTTTGCCGGCTCTCCGCCGAACAGCACGCGGTAGAAGTCAACCGCCCTGGCCAGATCGGAAACGTTCAAGGAAATGTGGCAGAGCGTGGCCATGTCATTTAAGGTTGCCGGCATGTTCCAGTTCTCCTTTATTCTCATTCTCGGTGGCAATGCTGAACATTGTAGCGTTCTGGGAAGCCTCAGCCGGCTGCGGCAGGCGAACCAGCCAGGCGCATAGACCCAGGGCCGCCGTCAGCGGCGCCAGGCTATAAAACATCAAGCTGTATTCGCCGCTCCACTGCTTGCATTCCGCAAACACCAGCGGGCCTGCCGCGGAAGCGAGCACGGTAAGCATCTGGGCAACGCCCTGGATCTTGCCCAGGTGAGCGCGGCCGAAGGCCTGGCTCCAGACGGCAAAGAATACGACCGTGACAACGCCACCGGCCGCGCCCATGACGGCTGCCTGCACGAAAACGTGCGTCTCGGTGCGCAAATGCGGAAACGCCAGCAGTGCCCCTGTCAAGCAAGCGAGCGCCAGAGCCATGACCCGGCCCAAGGACCACCGCGCTGCCAGCCAGCCGCCGAGGAAATTGCTCGCCAGGCCTGCGGTCATGCTGTAGAGCAACGCCGTGCGGTACGTTTGGCTCCCAAAACCAAGATCGTTGAGGATCAATTCATTGAGGAGCGAGATCCCCGAAGAGATTAACGCGTAGACCGAGCTGGCGATACCAAATACCCAGAAGGCCGGCGTTTGCAATGCCCAGCCGAGAGAAAAGCCGGTGAGCTGCTCGGCCGTTGACGTCGCCGCATCTGCTTGAGCCGCGCCGGTTGCGGCCGGCGGCTTGCGTCGCAAGGCCAGTCCCAACGGCGCCAAACCCAGAATCAGGAGCCAACCAATTCCCGACCAGGCCGTGTGCCATTCGACGCGCGGCAGAATTTCCCGCAGCAGCGCACCAGCAGCAATAAAGCCGAGACCGACAAGCAAAGAATAAATCCCCATGGCCTGTGCAACGCGGCCCGAAAACCATTTGCCCACGATTGCCAGGCTCACCAGCGACAGAGCACTTTGTCCCAGGCCCCGCGTCAACGTCATCGTAACGAACAGCATGGGCTGACCGGAAATGTGACTCATCGAGAGTACAACCACTCCGAGGGCCAGCGCCACGCCGGTGAGGACCTTGCCTGGTCCCAAGCGGTCGAGCAGTTTTCCGAAGGGCAGGCAAAAAGCCGCGCCAATGAGCGTCGCCCACAGGTTGATCGTCCCGAAGCGCGTGGGCTCAATCTGGAAATCGCGCAGGATGGCCTTGGTGAACAGACCCAGGCCATGCGTTCGGCCGGGGAAAGTGCCCACCATGGCGAGAGCGGCCACGACAATTACGACGCCGTCATACCAATTGAACCAGCGGCCCAGCCGCGTGCGCTGCAAGGAGGATGTGTCGGTAACGCCCATGAGCTCTGTCTCAGCGGAAATAGACTTCGGCCTTGCCGTACTGCGCGTACTTCTTCTTCAGCCAGCGGTGAAACTCGTCGTAATGCTTGTCGCGCTGCGGCCCACCGTCGGAAAGCGCGTTGTAGCTTAGATAGAGCTGCCTGCGCCAACGCCGCGACCGGTTGGGCGATGACCGGTGCGGCGTAAAACAACCGAAGAAAGCCAGGTCGCCGGGCTGGAGATCGAGCTTGACGCCGCGCGCGGCATCCACCGTGTCCGGCGGCAGAGGATGATATTCTCCGTCCTCGGGCGAGAGGTAGCCGCGCTGGTGATAGCCCGAAAACACCTCGGTGCAGCCGTTGGCGGCGTCGGCGGCATCGATCGCCACCAGGACCGTGATAAACGACTTCGGGAAATCGCGCCAGCCTATGTAGTCCTGATGCAGGTCGTAGCCTAGTGCCCCCGGCGGTTTGAGAATCAGCTTGTCCTTGAACAGGCACGCTTCCTCGCCGTAGACCGAGGCCAGCCGGTCGAGGATGCGCCGGTCCATGGCTGTGGCTGCCACGGTGTCGCTGAGATCGATGACTGGGTCAAAGGTTTCGAAGAGACACTCGCCTGTGTCGACATGCTTTTGCCAGCGGCAGCGGAGGTTGTCCGTGTGAATCAGATCCTGCCGCTGAAGCAGGGCCTCAGCCACGCCGGCAAGCTCGAGGATTTCCACATTTGAAAATACGCCGCGCTCGATGACGAAGCCGTCGCGCTGGTAGGCGACAAGTTGCTCCACCGAAAGCGGCTGGACCTGGCCCCGGATTTTGCTGTCTAACATGACGCGTTCCTGATGAAGGACAAAAGTCGCCTAAAAATCATTGACCCCGGCTTCGTTGCCGGCGCGCGTGGACAGAGCACGCCACGTCGTCGGGTTGACGCCATCGCTTACGAAGCGCACCGAGCCATCTCCCAGGAGCAGATTGACGCCGCCGGGATGGTTGCTTCGTGCGGTACGCCAGGCAAACGCGGTGATGGTGGTGAGGTCGTTGTTCACGCAGTCGAAATTCTGCGAGTTGGGCGTGTAATAGTGGTTGTAGGAACCGCAGCGCATTTCCCCGGTCGCCCACATGAAACCGCGCCGGTTCGCCCCGTTCCAGGTGGTCGCTCCCGCGCACGTGGCGTCGGAGATCGGCGTACCAAAGCCAACGTACTTGTAGACGTATTGCGGACTGCCCGGCGGAATGGGCGTGGGGCTCGTGGCATTCTCATCTCCCTGCCCAAGCAAACTCTCGGACATGCATGCGGTGTTGCTGAGCCCGTCGATCACGTCGGCGACACGAAGCGCTTTCAGTCCCTGGAACATGCCGTCACTGTTCAAGGGGGAGCCAAACGGCGGCCCGCCATTGGTCGTCCCGGAGCCGACACAAACGGCATAGTTGGTGGGGCCGACCGTGGGCACGCCGTAGTCTCCCGGATTGGCCACGGGCGTCATGCGATCGCTTGGACAGAGAAATAACTTGATCACCTGCTGGACGGCGAACTGGTTCGCAACCGTAATGTTGAAGCTGTTGGTCGGGTCGTAGATCGGCTGCTTCAGGTCCATGGCGTTATAGATGTTTTCCTGTTCGAGGTACGGATTCATCTGGGCCAGCGCGCTCCAGCTAAAGAAGTAATCCACATAAGCGGGAGGCGGGAACTGCGCCGGGAAGCGATTGCCGAGGAACGCACTCGGAAACGTGCCCTGGCCGGACATGTAGTTATGGCAAGCCAGGCCGAGCTGATGCAGATTGTTCTGGCAGCTCATGCGGTTGGCGGCCTCGCGCACCTTCTGCACGGCCGGCAGCAACAGCCCGATAAGCACGGCGATGATGGCGATGACGACGAGCAATTCGATCAAGGTAAACCCCTGGCGGCGCTGCATGATGACTTCTCCTTGTGTTGGCACGGCGATGCGCAGCCAAGACTACGCCTGCCGGCTGAGCTGTCATTCTGACATTTGTCAGATTATTAGAATATTATGCCTGAAGTCGGCAACGAAAAGGTGTCTGGAGAAAAAACGCACACACTGAGCGGCCGCCCAGCCTAGTCTCGACGTGTCAGCGCAGTGCAATCCATTTGCATGGAGATGATCGTGGAACAATCATGGCCAATCAGCTATTCCCTATCGTGACGTGGCGGAGTGGCGGACTGACTTTTTCGCATGCCCCATCTGCCGATCCGCCAGCAGCTTGCGGACGGAAAGTAGCACCGCCAACTCGATGCAAGTTGGCGGTGTTACTCTGGCGGTGTTACGCGGCCCCGGAGTGGCCTCGGACGCTGACTGAATAATTCCAGTTTTGTCGTCCTGTTCGCTGCTTGACGCTCTGCTAACGGCTACAAGCAATTCATTCTGGAAACTGGCGTCGACCTCCTGAGCGGGTTGCACCAAACATCTATAGAGGGTCTGCCTCCGGCCCTTCCGGGACGGGGACTGTAACGGTTTCCCGTCACGCCCAAGAATTTCATCGCGTTCCTTCCGCCGGCGCTTCAAAGTGACCGTGACCTTTCAGAAAAAGGGCGAGGATACCCTCCTGACTCTTCGTCACGAGTACCTGCCGGATGAGGAGTACGGACGAGGTCACGAGAAGGGCTGGGGTCACCTTTTGAGCCGATTTGCGGATCGATTTCCGCGCGATCGTGACCAGCCCTGACCTGCGTTAGGTGGCGTTCCGTGACGCGCCGCGACGTCCGCGCACCTCGTAACGAAGCTCCACCATGCCGCTCTTGTAGGCTTTGACCTCCGCTAGATGAAGGGCGATGTCTCGGTCGAGCTTGGCGAAGAATGGGATGCCATCATCAATCAAGATCGGCAGGATCGAATAACGAATTTCGTCGGCTAGCCCGAGACGAAGGCATTCGGCGGAGACTACACTGCCCCCCACAAACCAGATGGTACGGAACGTGGGCCGCAGGCGCCCATTCACGAACTGTGCGAGATCGCCA
>DASZFN010000300.1:0-11487 GCA_035939715.1 Gemmataceae bacterium
AGTCGAAGTAGCTCACCAGGTTGAAGAAGTCGATGTCCATGGTGGAGACGAAGAAGCGGCCGGCCTGCTCGTCATAGGTGACATAGACATCCGAGAACAGCACATCGACCTGATCGACGGAAGAGAAGAAGGAGTCGAGCCCTTCGCTGAACAGGCTGTTGCCGGTGGCCTTGTCGTAAAAGGCGATGTTGGAGTTGACGATTTCGACGACCGCGGTTGGGCCGGCGGCGGCAATCGGGTCCGGCGGTTCCACGATGCCGCCCGCGTCGTTGGTGTCCAGGCCTTTGAAATTCAGTCCCAGCTTCACCTTCGGAGAGCCGCCTGGTCCGAGGCGGGCAGGTGGTATCGAGCCATGTTCGCCGCCGTTCTTACCAGCGTGCGAAGTGGGGAGTGTGAGGTGGGGGCGGCCGTGCTCCCATCCCAGGCTGCCTTCTGTGAAGGCGGCGCGGAACCCGGGAGCGGCAGGTTCCTTCTTCCGGCCCGCACCCTGAGGTGGCGGGGCTCCGGGCGCCTTCACCGCGCCAGCGCCACTGGAGAAGTCGAAGTTGGCGATCCAGGTTCCCCAGTTAGGTAAGGATATGTCCGACGTCGAAATGGCGTACTCGTTTACGGCCCAGAACGATTTTCCGGTCGTCGGGTCCACCATGATGCCGCTGAAATCGCCTACGCGCGTCCCCTGGTAGAACTGCTCCCCGCTTTTCACCAGTGCCGCCGGCTCCATCGTTCCCAGCGGATCCGTCGGGGTCCGCCCCGTCACGTACATGGCCATGTCTTCCCCCGGCGACGATTCCAGGTAGGTCATGCCGATGCTGCCGTCCGGCGCCAAGGCCACCGACGGCATGTACGTGTCCACGCCGTCCGCCGGCGCGATCGTGCCCTGCTGCAGCAGCGCCGGCGCTGCCCCGGCGGTGCTGATGTCGTACCACTGCGCGTGCACGTCCATGTCCGCGTTAATGCCCACGTTCTGCGCCGCCACCATCTCGTTGTTCCGCCAGTCCACATTCAAAATCCGCGTGTCCAGCACCGTGCTCACCTGCGCCTGCGTGTCCTGGGGGAACGGCGTGATTGTGTACGGGTCCATGGCCACGTAATAGTCGGTGAAGGTCGGTGAATCACTGAGCACATTGGTCATCTGCACCACGCGCAGGTAGGCGTAGCTGCCATCCTGCTCCAGCCCCTTTTCTTCCACGAACCACATCGGCCCGCCCGCCGCCGCACCGTGCATGGTCGCCGGCGCCAGTGTCGAGTTCGGCAGGGGCCGGTCCACCTGGTAGGTGGTCAACGTGCTGGTGTCCTTATCCAGCACCGAGCTCTTGTCGATCGTCAGCAGTTGCGTGTTGTACTGGTACTCGGTGTTGAAGCCGAACATGTTGAAGGACACGACGTAGGCGTCCGCGTTCCAGCCCACGCGCGGGAAGTCGGTGAACAGCGTCTCCCCGGTGCGCGGCGACACCTCGGTGGTGTCGATCTGGTGCATCTCGGTGAAGCCGTCCATGGGGTTGGAGTCATTCGACACGGCGAAGTCGAAGTAGCTCACCAGGTTGAAGAAGTCGATGTCCATGGTGGAGACGAAGAAGCGGCCGGCCTGTTCGTCATAGGTGACATAGACATCCGAGAACAGCACATCGACCTGGTCGACGCGGGAGAAGAAGGAGTCGAGACCTTCGCTGGACAGGCTATTGCCGGTGGTCTTGTCGTAAAAGGCGATGTTGGAGTTGACGATTTCGATGACCGCGGTTGGTCCGGCGGCGGCAATCGGGTCCGGCGGTTCCACGATGCCGCCCGCGTCGTTCGTGTCGAGGCCTTTGAAGTTACTGTGCACGTTGATGCTGAGCAGCGTGCGATCCTCGAGCGTTTCCACGTGAGGTCGAGCTGTTCTGCGGAGCGCCGAGTTCTCCCGGCGGCCGGATCCGGACGGGTTGGTGGATCGGCGAATAGAGTTGAGCCAGCGGAAGCGGATCATGTTGACTCCTTACGCACGGGGACCTGGACCGTCCGTGAACGGACCGTTGCAACGCCAAGGTGCGGCGCCTGCTGCGCTTGCCGGGCGGAAAATGGCACCGGCCTCTATCCTGGAGAGTCTGTCCCGAGATAAGGGTCGCGTGAATTTCACCATGCGGAGTCCCCCCAGGCAAGAGAAATTTCCCGGGGACGAATTCTTTTGCAAGAAACCGTCGCGGTTGGGGGAGCGGCGTAAGCTTGCTTGCATCGCGGGCGTCGACATCCGCGTGACGTGCACCAGCTCATGACGAAGAGGATAAGCTGTTTCCCGCGGATGAAGTTGCCGCGGGAGCGGCCAGGCGCGAAGCCCAGAGCGCCAGACAGATGATGCGACCAGCCGCCGCCAGCAGAAAGACCACCACAAAGCCAAGGTGCGGGCCGAACGTCTGCCAGCCGATGTAGCCGAGCACGGCGAGCTGCTCCGGCCACAACGCTTGCAGGATGGCGACCAGGCGCGGCGAGTAAGTCACGAGCCAGGCAATCAGACCTAAGAGACCAATCAAGAGCGATATAGCGAGCGAACGCTGCATTTGCTGCCCCCTGAAAGAGACCAGATGCACCTGCGCGTCCGCCGAGTTGTCCGTCACAAGCCAGATCGTGGGCGTTCCTGTGCCGGAGACAAACTCCGGCGCATCCGGCAGAATCCAGAGGCCGCGATCCTGGGTCGTCGCGGCGGGCGCGGTGTTGGCTTGCCGTTCGGCCGCGGCACGCATGGCCTCGAAGCGGCCGGTTTTTGCTAATTGCACAGCGGTGTCTTTCAGAGCCGCCAATCTGGCCGCGAGCGCTGCTCCATCCTGTTGGCCTTCCGGCAAGGAAAACCCTTCCTGAGCATGGCGACAAGAGCGATAGAACTGCTCCTGAGCCCTGGCCAGGGCCGAGGCCGTCGTCTTATCCGGAGTTGCGGCGCTTAGTTCACGGCTCAGGTCGAGCATGGCATCGGCGCGCTCGAGGTCTCGTTCCACAGCATGGACCGATGTGAGGATAGATTGATCCGATGCCGCGGGCAAACGATAGCCGGGAGGAATCTCAATGGTCCAGAGCGAAGCGGTGCTTTCGCCTTGCCTTGCCCCCTGGCGGCTTGCTGCGGAAGAGCGAAACTTGTCCGGGATCGGCAGGGCAACTCCCAACGCGTTTTCCAGCCGCGGGCTGGCCAGGTTGAGCCGGTCGAGCGCTTCGTGCACATCGTCGCTGAACCAGCGGATACGCAACAGCCGCACGCCGCTGTCGCCCAGCGGCAGCACGAAGCGTTCCGTCTCCATCGGTGCAGGTCTCACCTGGGTGCCGTCCAGTGTGACGCGGTTAAAGCGAGCGCCCGCCGGCAGAATGATGCCGATCTGGGCGCCGGCGTCGTGCTGGATCAAGTAAGCGCCTTCGTGCTCCCAGTGCCGTCCGTCGCGCACCGCGGCGGCGAACTCCTGGTGAATGATGCGGGCAGGCTTGACCGTGGTTGCGGAGTAACGCGGCTGGAGTCGCAGCAGCCATTCTGGTCCCGCCGCGCGCCACGCCGAGCCACCCGTCTGGACGACATGATCGCGCCAGGCGGGCCACGGCTGCAACGCCTGCGTGACACTCGGCAGCAGGCTGAGGCCGTGCGTCTCTTCCACCGCCAGATCGGCGCCGGTGGTCACCAGGAGATGGTCCTCTAATTTTACTCCTTCCACGCTCACGTCGGGCATCAGCATCTCGGCGGCCCCGTCCAGCGGCATGCTGCCGCTCAGCTTGATGGTGTAATGGCCGCTGACTCCGGGCTGCAGCTCCAGGCTCCAGCGATAGGTTGACGCGTCGAGCCGGCGTTCGCGGCGAGCGCTAACGTGAGGCGCTTCCAGGCGCACGCTGGCTCCCGGCCAGTTCCGCAGGCGCAGGCTTACGCTTTGCAGTTCTCCTTCGCGTTGCCAATAATCGACGGTACTGGAAAAGGTAAGAGCCTGCTTTTGCACCTCGGCCAGAGTCAGGACGCGCACGCCGGCATTGGCCGTGGCCGGAGTGGTCCTCAGGACGGCGCTGTAATCGCTACTCGGGGTGAAGAAGCTGCGGTCGCGGGCAGCGGGGCGCCAGGAGGGCGCGGGCCAAAGTTGCTGCGTGGCGGCGATGTTCAGGGCCACATCATTTTCGGCGCGGATCTGGATGGCCGTCCACTGCGGGGAAGCATGCGCAACCTGGAGGCAGGGCAAACGCAACAAGTCCTCTGGTTTACCGGCTGGTTGCGGCAGCGCGCCGCTCATCTCGAGCACGACTTCCTTGAGCGAGCGCCGCAACCATACCTGGATGTGCGGGCCGTTGCGCGACCAGCTTCGTACCTCGGCGCCGCCCACCGATGTTACGGTCACGTTGGCGGGCACTGCCCAATCAACAAGGGAAAATGGCTCCTGAGAAGCGCGCAGATGCGCGGTCGCTTGCACAAGCGCGGTCCGCATGCCGATGTGCCAGGTCAGGTTTTGCAAACACATGATTTGCATCCGGGGAGAGTGTAGACCCAGCCGCAGGACTGGACCGCCGGCTCCGGCGCGGCGAAAACTGTAAGCGCGCTGGACGAGGATCCGCTCCTCGGTGTCCGCCGCTTGCCAGACAGCGTTGAAAACTTCCGGCTGGATGCCGGTGATACGGTTGAACTCGATGGGCTCGGCGCTGGGGTCTTGCACACGAACACCGAGATAACTGTCCGTGGCCGCCGGCGCAGCATCGACAGGCGTCGGCAAGCTCAGGGAAACCTGTGCGGCTAACGGTTTGCTCGAAACCAGATCCAGATATACCTGCACGCTGGCCGTGAGCGGCGCCTGGAACTGCAAGCGCAGTTCGCGCTGCTTGTCGGCCATGGTTATGCGCCAGTCCTTCAAGCGCGGCACGGCAGGACCACCGGGGATGGGACCGGTGCGCACCTGACTTATCTCTGCATCCGGCGGCAAGACAACGCTCAGAGAAATCGGCGCGCCCTGGCTTACCGCGTATTGCAAGACGCCGTGCAGCACGTTCGTGGTGGAGCGCAGGTCCCACAAATAGATTTCGTTCACCTGCAGCTTGACAGGCAGCGGGGGCGCCTTGTCTTGCCGCCAGTGAACCACCAGGGAGCTAACACGTCCGAGGTCCGCGTCGAGGACAGTCCCGTCAGGTTTGCTGGTGGCGCGTTGCCGGCCGCGGCCTACCGGGATCTGCGCATAAGCGGCGCCTGCCGGAACCACCACGTGGAGTTTGCTCTGCGCGATTTCCGGAACCGCGCAGCGCAGCTCATGTTCTGCACCGGCGTCTGTGACCGAGAGACTGAAGCGAAGCTGCACCTTATGGTGGCCACGCCCCTTGATTTGCAAACGGTAGCCGGGAAGCGGGGCAGGAAGAGCCACGGGAAAGGCGGGATTACCGTCAAGCGTTGCTTCCTGGAGCTCGATGCCGCTGAGCGGCAGGAAGAGAGAAGCGGCCTCGTCGCCGAAGCAGTAAACCCGGAAAGCGGCCAGGAATTCGGCGGCGCCGTTGCGAACCATACCCTCGTAGTCGGCGCCGAGAAGAACCGGCCCGTGGAATCCTGACACGCCCCGGCGGGACAACAGGTTAAGTTGCTCCACAAGGTCCGCCGGCGCCAGCACCGTCCCCTGGTTGGGAGAGCCTGGCGGCCCCGGCAGCAACCACACGTTAAAGGGAGCGGGCGCGGCCGCCTGGCCCGGCAAGCAGAGCCCAAGACCCAAGGCCAGCAGCGCACTGGCCGCCACTGCAGAACTTTCAGAAGGTGTGCGCGTCAGAGCACGGACCGCGCTCCAAACGTACCAGAGGCAAGCCAGCGCCAGGGCAGGCGCCAACGGGGCCCAGACAAAGCCGCGCAGCGAAACGGGCAACCACAGCCAAGCAATGCTGCCAAGAACTAACCAAGCAATCAGCATTCCGTAGCACGCCCGTCCGCTCCAGCTTCGTGTTTTCCATACCGCCAGCAGAAATAACAGGCCCAACACCCAGGACAACCCGGCAAAGGCGGCAGGCCGAATCACCAGCAACGTTTGCTGGTCGGCTTCCCCCCCGAGCGCTTCCCAGGCCGTGCATGCTTCGTAGAGCGGCACACCGGCGCCCGTGGCTTCGGTTCCCCGGCCGTGAAGCCAATCCAGAAGACGACGGAAGCGACCCGAGCCGTCCTGGCCGTAATGCGCCGCCGCCGCGATTGCCCCGGCCACCGATTCCGAGAGATGAACCTCCTGGCCTCCCTCCGCCAACCAACTTTCGTACTGCCGTTGGCTCGTGAGCAACGGTCCAGCCGGACAGGCCAGGCACACGAGCCCGGTTCCTTCCAGTCCCTCGATGCGCAGCAGGCGGCTCTCCGGCCAGGCGGACATGTCGTCGGTATCGTCGGCCGGGCCGCGCTTCAGCACGGCGTTTAATTGCAGCCCCATCTCCTGGAGAGCCTGGACGTCTACCACCAGCGGTTCTCGTCCCTGAAAAACGTTGACGGCCAAATCCTCCAGGCGGGCCCTGAGCGATTCGTCGCGGGGATTAGCCGGCGCTTTCCGCCGCCGGCTGTTGGCCGCTGCCACCAGGTTCTGCTGGCGCATTTGCCATCCGCCAGCGGCAGGCTCGGCAAAGGAGGAGATGAGCGAGAACGCGCCGGCGGAATCATCATTGGGCGGGGCCTGGTTGTCGGACATGACCCCCATGCCGGGAAATTGTTGTAGTTGTCCCTCGTCAAGGGGCGCCAATCCCGGCGGCAAATACCATGTGCCTCGAAAACGTTCGGCAGGCAACGGCAGCACGGGCACCGGCGCGGCCAGGCGGCTCCAGAGCCGCCACGCGGGTTGGTCGATCTCATAGAGCACTTCAAAGACGTGAGGCGCGGCGCCGCCGGGGACCGGCAACGCCACCAAATTGCCCGCGGGCGATTCCATGGCTTCGGGCCGCGCAAGCCATCTTCCATCTACGCGCGACCCCCGCAGCCGCGCGCCTGCCGGCAATTGCACGGGCAACATGCGCTGCTGCCAGTGATACACCTGAAAACGGAACTGATTAAGCAGTCCCCCGCCTGGTTCGACATACGTGCTCAGGTGGAGCTGATCGGCGCGCGCCTGATTCAAGCGCTCCACCGCGGCCAACGGCCCCCGCAGGCTCAAGCGGACGGGACCACGCCCATAGCGGAAAGAATGCACCACCAGAGGCTCTTCATTACTCCCTGTGGCGGCCACTTCGCGCAGGCCCGATGCTTCAACCTTCACCTGATCGCCGGCGACATGCAGGTGCATGACCCCCGCCATTTGATCGGCATTAAGCACCGTCAGTACGGGCACCGGCACTGGCTGCGCCGTGCCTGCCGCATCGTTCAAAGCGGCGGTCATGTCCAGAACCAGGCGCTCATGCAAGGGCTCGGCCAGCGTCATGCGCCAGACGGATCCCTGTGGCGGCGGCACGGCAAACAGATTGGCGACTTCGAGAGCGGAGACGCCGCCCAGTGGGAGCAAGCGTGGCGTCTCTTCCACGACAAGCAGGCGCCGCATGGCGCGCACGCCGTTACGGGAGCTTTCGCTCTTCCACTGCCAGGGCTCCTTCGTGGGGGCCGAAAGCGCCAGATCGACAGTCTCGATGCTGCCCAGCATGGGCTCCAGGGTAAGCCGGCAGTGTAGCTGTGCGCGGCTGGGCGCCAGCACGACTTCACTGTCGCAGTGCGCATGAAAACGCGGCGGGCGCGGCTGCAAACGTATGGTTCCTGTAACGGGCCGGCTCCAAAAAGGATAATAGAAGTCCGGCTGTTGCGTATGCCAGGCTGCTAGAGTGAATGGCGGCAGAGACGTTGTCCCTGCGCGTGTCGTCGCCGCCCCGCCGAGCGGAGCTTCAGGCATACCGGAAGTGGCCGGCAGGACTGAATGGGCCGATGCCAGAGCAGTGCCCTGCAAAGCGGAGTCAACGCCGATGGCCAGTTCGCCTTCCCATTGACGCTGGTCCGTGGGGGCAACCACGGGAAAGGCGAGCAGGGATTCACCCTCTCCGGGTTGTTGGTCTTTCGCCGCCCGCAGTTCAATGGTCAAGCGGGCTGCCCCGGACTTTTTCAGAGGAGTATCCAGGTCGACGAAAATGGTGCTGGCCTCTTTCCCCGACGGCACAAGACTCCAGTTCTGGAGGAGGCCGGCGGGATAAAGCTCCACGCGTTCCACGTTCCAGCCGGCCGGTACGCTAACCGGCAGCCGAAAGCGCTGGCCGCGAATCACTTCGTAAATAAGCTGCGTCGTCAGCGTGGAGCTGCCGGGCTGGATCTGCCACCAGGTGCGCTGGCGAATCCGGGTTTCGGAATCTTGCATGCGCAGGACCGCCGTGGGACGCTGGCTGGCGGATGGATCCTGCAAGCCTGATTGCAAGGTGAGTGTTTGTCCGCCATCCTTTTCCGCGGAGCTTCTTTGCAACCGGAAGTTCCCCGCTTGCCAGTGTTGTAATTCGACTTCGGGGGCCAGGTGAAGAGACAGAGTCTCGCCACGCGGAACGGCGCCGGCGACATGAATTCCCGGCGAATGCCAGCGTTCCCCAGGCGCCAGGGAGGCAAGGCAGTGCACCTGCACGATAGGCGCCTTGGCCTGAAACGCTTCCGGCAGCTTGATCTTCAGAATGGCCGGCGCGCCCGTGGCAGTGGCAGGCCGTAACTCCCACGTCTGCACGGCGACATTGCGGATGCTGACCGAAATGGGTCGAAGCCCCGGATCGCATTCGCAATCTAATTCGCGGATCGAACCGTGCAGCACTTCCAGCGCGAGGTCGTAGTCGCTGACTAGGCCGTCGAGCGCAAGGTTCTGCCGGGTCTGCAGCGTGGCGAAAACCAGGGGCGCGGATTGTCCGGGACCCGCTGCCGGCCGGATGAGTAGATCGACCGGCGATGTCTCGGGGCAGTCGAGTCGCCATAGCCGGCGCTGCTGGCCTGCTACCGGCTCCGGACCCGAAAGCAAGCAGGCCACGCGGTCGAGCGCAGCAAACAGTTCGAGATCCGCAGGCAGCTCAAGTTCAAAGGAAGTAAGCGCACAGGAGGGCACTTCGAGGCGAAAGCGCAGGCCTGTGGGGCCCGACTCGCCGCGCGCCGTCCAATCCAGCTTCAGAACGTGCTTTCCCGGTTGCTCCACCAGGAGACTGAAGGCCTTGCCATCCAGATCGCCCAGCACTGCGGCTGCCTTATCCAGCCGCGCGTCACGTGACGCCAGGTTGAACGGCTGGATCGGCAGCATGCCGGCCATGGCCGCCGGATTCACAATCTGCAACTCAGCGGTTCCGGCGAGCGCCGAGTCTGCCAGCACTGCGTGGTAGCGTGCCTGCAGAAGCCGCGGCGGCGTCTTGAGCGCCGCAGTGACGGCACGGGCCTGGTTCACGCGGGCTTCAAATTCCGCGCGGGAAAGGTGCACCAGGGTGCCTCCGCGGGCGCGTTCCAACTCGAGCTGTACGCGTTCGGGCGGCGCCTGGATACGCCGGATGGGCAAGGGATCGGCCTCGCGCGCCGGTCGCGGAAGGACCGGCATGAGCGTGAAAGGGGGGCTCCACTGCGCCCCGGCTGGCGCAGTCCACGTGGCAACCAGCAAACATGCGCACCAGCCCGCCAGCACCTGGGCCGGACGTAACCTGTAGAGGAGGCTGTTCATGAGAGAATGCCTCCTATGCCTTTGGCTGTTTGGAAACAGAGCTGCCGCGCTTGGGCGGTTCGTCTACCGTTGACAGTTCCCGCTTACGATTGCTGCTCCCTGCGTGCACCAGGGACGAGCCCGGCTTGAGACGGGTGAAGCCAGGCATGAAGACAACCTTGCGCCGATAACGTTCGTGCAGAGTCCATTGCAGGGCAACCAGGAAGATCAACACCGCCGCGCCAGGCTCGCATCCGTAGACGATGCTCGGCAGGAGACCCGGCCAAAGGATGCCGATGACCACGATGCCCGCTGCCAGCATAAGCACGCATGCCCAGAAAAATAGGCGCGGTAAGCGAACGTAAATCAAACCTACGCCGAGGCCCAGCACAACCAGGGAACAGACCAGCAGCCAGAACCGCTCCGGTGCATGCAACAGCACTAGCGGGCTCAGGACCGTCTGCCAGCACACGAGTGTGGGCTCACGTTCATCGGCGGCAAGGCTGTCATTTTCATTGAACCACTGCTCGAGTTGCTGGGTCGTCAGCGCCGGCCGCGGCGCCAGCAACCAGCCCCACAGGCTCCAGCGCTGCTCAGCCGTAAACCCGCCGCTCGGATAAAGCGCCAGCTCCTCCGGCGGCAAATCGATTTGCCAGCGCACGCGTCCGAGCAGGACAGCACGAGAGAGCAGCGGCGGCTGAAGGGTCGTTTGAAAGAGCGTGTTCTGTCCCTCGGCGTCGGCCTGGTAGCGAATATCGAGAACCACGGCCTTGTGGTAGAGTTCGGGTTCGATGGCAAGCCGGACGCGCCTTCCGACGTCGGCCTCCTTGCCCGTCTCATCCACAAAGCGCATGGGCACGCGCTTGTCGTCGAGCCGTACTTCCACGCCGGAACCGGCCAGAACTCCCGGCAACTCGATGTCCAGCGTGTTCGCGGCGAGCTTGCCGAGGCGATAGCGCGCATGCCAGGTCTGAAGCCGTCGGCCGCTTACCATGCAGTGCAACAAGGCGCGCTCGATGACCGCGCTGGCCAGTCCGGCAACGCCCGCTTCATTACGCTGCAGACTGAGAGGAGTTTCCAGCCCGCCATGCAACACCAGGGCGGGCAAGCTGTCGCGTTCCGCGACGATTTCCATCGGCAGTTCTTCCCACTGGCCTCCCGAAACCTTGAGGCGATCGCCTGGATCTGTCCAGATACGGATCTTGGCGCCTCCACGCGTGGCACGGGCAACCCGAACGAGCGGCACGATGAAGCGTGCGTCCGGATTCGCTTGCGGTAATGAAAATGTATATTCCAGGCTGATGGCATGCTGTTTTTCGGCAGGAGTCGTGAGAACGACCGGCAAGTCGCGCTGCCGATTGCTTCGCACCGGCGCCAGGGCGGCGCCGGCCAGCAGGCGGACCGCGCCGAGCAGGCCACTGGGCACGTGAAACAGAACCTGTGCCGGCGGCGCCTGCGCAAATTGGAAATAGCAACGTTCGCGCACGTGGGCCTGGTGGCTCGTCAGCGTTATGTCATAGAACGTGTCCACGGCCAGGTCCGGACGATGCGGACGCCAGGCCAGCGCCACGCGCAGCGGCATGCGCTCGGCTTGCCAGGTATATTCCGGCGGCGTGGACTCATCCGGCAAGAGATCGTGCAACTTTGGGCTGCCGGTCTCCTGCGCGCCGGGGCTGCCCACGGCCGCCAGTCCTTCCGGGAAGGTGATGGTCACCTGTCCGCCTCGGTCCAGCAACTCGCCGTGGACCGTGCCGGCCGGTTGTCCTTCTGTCTGGATGCCGCGCTCAAAACTCCACTTTTTCGGCTGGGGCAGACCCACGGCTGCTTCCTGTGTCCCTTCCCGCAGGAGATAGGTTCCAGGCAGCGACACAGCGAAGGGCCTAAACTGCTTGTGCGCCAGCTTGATGTGCAGGGTCTGAGTCTTGCTGTCAAC
>DASZFN010000301.1:0-2186 GCA_035939715.1 Gemmataceae bacterium
GTAGCTGAGCATGGTCAGCGTTGTGCAATGATGTTCTTTGACATGAATGACGCATCGGACATTCCAGTTATCGTGGAACCTTTGTTCGCGGGCCTTAATGCAAGAGTTCAGTTGCTCCCGGTGATGAACGCCGACGATCTACAAAAGGGATTGAATACTGCTAGACAAGCAATGTGAGCTGACAGCCGCCGCTTCTCGCCGCCACGGTCCCGTCGAAGAACTGGCCGCCTGCCTTGTAGTGAAGGACAGCTCAGGGCAAAAAAAAGAGCCCGACGCTCAGGCCGGGCTCTCTCGCGTTGCGTTACCTTGCGAGGATTAGCAAGGGATGCAAGCCCCGGTTTCTTCCCCGCCTCCGTTTTGTTCGGTGGCTTCCTGGCCCCGGCACGTCGAACAGGTGCGTGGCGCGATCCTGCGATGGGCGACCGGCCGGATGCAGCGGAAATCCTAGGAAGACCAGTCCACGGACTCCTTGCAGCGGATCTTTTGATTGCGCCTGCGACGTCATGCGGCCGCCAAATGTGCCACCCGCAATGAGCGGCAGTGTCGGCACAAACCTCAGTGCCGCGGCTACCGCGGCACGTACCGTTGCATGCGCCAGTTGTGGTGGATCTGGCCGCCGAGCGCCGGTCTCCATGTAGGGAAACTGATAGCGCAACGTAGCGATGTCCTGCCGAGCGAGCTCTGCGGCGACGGCTGTCATGAAGGGATGATTTATGCCCGCGCCGGCGCCATGCGCTAGTACGTAGCACGCCCGTGCATGCGGCGGGTTTTGCAACAAGCCAGAAACGCAAACAGCGTCACTGACCATAATGCTGATGGGTTTGATGATCGAAGAAGACACGAACCGATCCCGAACATAAGGGGCTTGATGGTGGATCGAGGAAAAAGGGTTTTCGGCAGTGCGATCGATTACACCTCCTAAGCATCCTTTGCCGCTGGCC
The DNA here is from genome assembly GCA_035939715.1 of Gemmataceae bacterium. GTDB lineage: Bacteria > Planctomycetota > Planctomycetia > Gemmatales > Gemmataceae > DASZFN01. Next base: position 942 of record DASZFN010000301.1, read on the forward strand.
CGCTGTCGACCGGAAACGGACAGAAGCCGATGTGGTTGCCCGCCCAGCCAGGACGCTGGAGGCTGGCACCTTTCTGGCCGCAACTCGTGCAGCGTGCACCAGTGCGCGGCTTGTCGCTGGAAGCATCTGGCCCCCATCGAATGACAGCGACCGCGCAAGGGAGCGGCGCGGATGCCGATGACCCCGACGCCGGTCGCCTTGTCGCTCGGTTTTCAGAGGCGGCGGCGCGAGCGGCCGTCGTTTCTGGTGTCGCCTGTTCAATGGACTCACTTACACCGCGCAAGTACCAGCACTTGCGCTGATTTGCCCGATCCGATCGATAGTACCAGTGACTTCCTGCCGGTGCGGCGGAATTGGGTTCAGTGAGACAATTCTCAGCCCGGGCGGTGCTGCCTCGCAGTCCGATCACAATTCCCGAAAAGAGAATCGTGCCGACGATTGCTAAGCGGAGCGGGCTCCCGATTCGTCCCGACACGGTTCCCCCTTACGGCGGCCCCGATGTTGCCGTCCATACCAATGATGAGAACGTAAGGTCGCGGCCGAATTGCGTAGAGCGGATGATAAAGTGATGGCTATGCACATTCACGGGCACAACGCCCGTAGTGATCGGCTCGACGGGCGCTGTTGCCTCCCTCAGCGCCAAAGAGTGCGCCCAGATTGTGAAGAAGGCCGCGCGGATTGGTCGAGGTAAGTGACCTCATTTGGCTTCGCCAATGCTGAAAGGCTGCTTCCCGGCGGAGACAAGCGATGTTGGGTTTCAAGGCGCGGTGGCTGAGCCCCGACTATAGTTCCGTCGGACATCAGGACCGCCGGTCTCGCCGCTGAACGAGATTTATTCTCGCGTGGCCTTTTCAATCTACGTTCATAAAAACGAATTTAGTTTTCTGACCCTTATTTTAGTGGTGACCGCAAAGCGGGCATCTATTTCACAAGGTGCAATGCCCACTCTGGGTTTTCAGTCGAATGGACGCCGGTCGCGTCCGAAGGAGTACCCCCATGTTACGTAAGACCATGATCATGTTGTTGACGGCTGCCGCTCTCACCGGGGGGCTGACCGCCGACGCGTTTGCGCGCGGCGGCGGGAGAGGTGGAGGTGGACACGGGGGCGGGTTCGGCGGTGCTCATATGGGCGGCGGGTTCGGCGGAGGCCATTTCGCCGGTCGTGGCATGGCTCTCGGTCGCGGCCTTGCGGGTCTGCATGCCGAGGCGCGTGGCCACGTCGGCCGCGATCACTTTCACCGTGGT
>DASZFN010000302.1:0-3757 GCA_035939715.1 Gemmataceae bacterium
AGGTTCGGGCCCCGGCGAGCGCGCGGCGCAAGCCGGCCAAGGAAGAGAAAACTCCGCTTCAGACCGTGGTCGAGGACTTTGGCCTCTTCCAGAATCCGCCGCGCGCGCTCAAGACAGAGATCGTGCGCTATCTGCGCGAACGCGAAGCGGACCCGGAGTGGTTCGATAGCAGCGTGCTGATCGCGCGCAAGGCAATCAAGCGGCTGTACGCGCTGCTGCACGTCAAGCCGGATGAGCGCGCCCAGAAGATCCTCTTTGAGGAGGACCCGCCGGCCGACAGCCGGCTGCACGCGCTCCGCGTGCTGGCGAAGGCGTCGACGCCGGCCGCACAGGCTCGGGCAATCATGGAGCACCGCATTCCGTACCGCGTGGCGGCCACCGTCGTGCAGCAGATGACGCCGACCGTGTTGCTGGCTCTTATCGAGCGCATGAGCTCGCAGGAGTTGATCAACAACCTGGCGTCGCTGCAGAGACGGGGTGCGCTGAACAATCCCGATCTGAAGGCTCTCATCGAGCACAAACTCGAGGAGGCCAGGACCGGGACGCGCGTCAGCGCCTTCAAGGCCGAGGAGGCCCTCAAGGCGGCCAAACTCTCGGAGGATGTGCGCCGCAAGCTGGAGCAAGTCGCCGATACGCAGGTGAAGGCCAAGGGCCGAATCGCTAGGCCGACTGCCCTGTTCATCGACAAGTCCGGCTCCATGGAGCTGGCCATCGAGCTGGGCAAGCGCATCGGCGCCTTGATTTCGGCGATCTGCGAGAAGGAGCTCTACGTTTACGCGTTCGACACGATGGCCTATCCCATCGAGCGGGCCGGCAACGACCTGGCCGCCTGGGAGAAGTCCCTAAAGGGCATCACCGCGGGTGGCGGCACCTCCTGCGGCGTCGCTCTGGAGGCCATGACGCGCAAGCAACAGTACGTCGAGCAGCTCATCCTGGTCAGCGACGAAGAGGAGAATACCGCTCCGTTCTTCGTGCAGAGCCTCAACAAGTACCGCGAGGCGGTGAAGGCGGACCCCAATGTCTGCTTCGTGCGCACGCCCGGCGCACGCACGAACCTGGAGGAGCAATGCCGGCGTCATGCGGTAGCGTTCGATGCGTTCCAGTTTACAGGGGACTATTACGCGCTGCCGAACCTGGTGCCGCTGTTGTCCCGGCCGTCGAAGCTGGAATTGCTCATGGAAATCATGGACTACCCGCTTCCCACAAGGAAACCGGCGTAGTAGGATCTAAAAGCCGGGGCCCGCTGCCCGACCGCAAGAGCGTACAAACCAACCTTCTGGTAAGTGGTCGTTAAAAGGGCCACTTGATTGAGCTCTTGGAACTTGCAGCGGGCCCCGGTTTTTCTTTTCACCAAGCAATGGCCATGTCCGAACAGGTCAATGACGCTTTCGATCGCCTTGCCGCTGCGGAAGAGCGTTTCCTGGCCAGCGAATTCCTGGCGCCGGCTCTTCAGGGCAGCCAGGTTCAAGTGCGCATTGCCGGCGTGATTTGCCGGCTCAAGGTCGAGCCGTCCGCTTTCGCCGGCTGGGGAATCTTTCGGCCTGCCTCGCACACCACAGCGCGGCTCATACGCGAGGCGCGACTGGCCGAAAGAGCCAGGTATCTGCAATTGTTCCCACTGCTGCGCCTTATTCTCGTGCGGCAAGCGGAAGGCCAGTGGCTCGCCATTCCGGCGCATGGAGCGGGTACCCGCTTCCGCATCGAGGGCATGGTTCCGGTCCGCCTGGTTGAAGAAGGTCAGCCTTTCGAAGCGATTCACAGCCGATTTGACGGCGCGCAATTCTGGTACGAGGGCGGCGATCCGCGCTGGGACCCCGGCTTGGCGGCGTACTTGCGACAGGCATTGCCAGGCATGCTTCATCCGGACAAGCTCAGCCGGCCCGGGCTGACTCCCGAAGAGCGTGCCGCTTACGCTCTGAATTACTGGCACCGCTATGAAACCTCCGAGGAGGCACGCAGAGACCGCGAGGAGCAGCGCCTCCGCCAGGCGTTGGCGCATGCCGGAGCGGAATTGAAAGGCTACCTCGAGCGCCCGGATGTCTACACCATCACCTACGAGGTGGACGGCCAGCGCCATGTCTCCGCCGTGTCCAAGAAAGATTTAGCGGTGCAAGTGGCCGGTATCTGCCTGAGTGGCGAGGACGAGAAGTTTGACTTGCAGAGCCTGGTAGGCGTTATCCGCGAAGCGCAGGCCGAGGGCGGGTTAGTGCGTGTCGGTCGGGAAAATCGCGGTATGGCGGAGGCTCAGTATTGGCGCGCCCATCCGCAACGCGAGTAGGCAAGAAGGTCTTGACGGTCGAGTGCGAGCAGTGCTGGGTGCTGCTGGGCGAGCGCCGGGGCCGGATCTGGTATGCTAGATCCGCGCGCCCTTCCAGGGGAGAACCAGCCAGCGTGCGTTTCGACGGCCCCTGGGTGCTGGAGCGCGAAGAACGCCGCCGCGACGTCCTGGGCTTTCTGCACACGCACCCCGCTGGGCCGCCTTCTCCGAGTCTGCGCGATGTCCGCACCATGCGCGCCTGGTGCAGTGCCTTCGGTAAGCCGCTGCTGTGCCTGATCGCCAGCCCACAAGGATTGGGCGGCTACTGCTTTGCCGACGATCGATCCAACGGCGCGCAATTGGCACTGCTGGAAATATTTCGCCGCGGCGTCATAGTTGGGGTGGAAAGCGATGGCAAGTAAGTTCCATCATGAAGCGCTCTACCGCGGCGCCGACAATGTCGCCAGGTTGGCGGCTCTGCGCGTGACGGTCTGCGGCGCCGGTGCGCTGGGGTCGAATCTTGCCGACAACCTGGCCCGCCAGGGTTTTGCGCTTCTCCGGGCGATTGACCGCGACCGCGTCGAGGAGCATAACGTCAGCACGCAGCTTTACGCTGAAGCCGACGTCGGCGCCTGGAAGGTCGAGGTGCTGCGCCAACGTCTCTTCAAAGCCACGGGCATCGAAATTGATGCGTTGCGCAAGGAGCTTACCGAGCGCAGCGCCCGCAGTCTTCTTCAGGACAGCAGTCTCGTCATCGACACCTTCGACAACTCGGCCTCGCGCCGCCTGGTCCAGGAGACCTGCCGGGCCCTGCAAGTTCCCTGCCTTCATATCGGCCTCTACGCCGACTATGGCGAAGTCATCTGGGACGAGCACTATCGCGTGCCGCAAGATGTGGCAGGCGACGTCTGCGACTATCCCCTGGCTCGTAATCTCGTGCTGTTGGTCGTGGCGCTGGCCTCGGAAATCGTTCTCCGCTTCGCGCTGGAGGGTACCCGCGCAAGCTGGTCGGCCACGCTGCAAGATTTCGCCGTCCGGCCGTTAGAGACATCCGCACGCTAAGCCAACATGAGCAGGGGTAACCACCTGCTGCGGCGCGGGGAGGTCGGGCCCGTTACAGCCTCCGGAACCGCCTCCTGGGCTTGCTGCATGACCGGGGTTGTCGGGGCGGCCAGTCCAGCACGCGCTGCATTGCGCTCCACATGGCGGCACACGCGCAGGAAATGATCATCTTGAGCTAATGGCAGAAAACGCCGCAAGAATTGGACGCAGATTATCCGGCACGCCAGGTGGAAACGTAGAGCACGTCGAAGCGCACGACCTGACGACAGACGAGGTCGATTACGTGCTGGAAAACTACGAATCCACCATGACTCTCGGCATCATTCCTGTCGAATTCCGGCCGAGGCTTCAGCCGAGCAGTTCAATGCCCCCGCTCACGCCACAAGAGGTGCTCCCCCTGGTGTGCAGCGTCAGCACACGCCTCGCGAAGGCGACCGC
>DASZFN010000303.1:0-3694 GCA_035939715.1 Gemmataceae bacterium
TTGTGTTGAAGACCCGGCCCGGATAGTTGTCGTCGCGTTCCAGAAACGTGGCGGTCTGGATGTAGATGCCGTGCTCGCGCGCCTTGCGCGTGTAGCGCTCGGTATGCTCATTCGGAATGCCTACCGAGAGACGGTCGAAAAGCTCCGCGGCGGTCGGGTAAATGGGAGCGGCATGGCCGAATTCCGGGAAGACCACCAGCCGCACGGGGAAGAAGGGCGCATAGCCGATCACGGCGCGATCGATCATGGCGATCATGTGATCGACCTGCGCGTGGATGCCTTCCCGGCTGCGCGGATTGGGCTGATCGGTCTGGCAGGCGGCGGCATAATAGCGGAGGTTGGAGCTCATCGAACGCCTTTCGCTTGACGGTGACAGACATTCATGACTACGAACCGCCCCCGGCAAAAGATCATGGATTCTCCCGTAAGTCAGGATCGAAATCCTGACCTACGGCTCTAGCATCCTATCGAGATCCCAGCAATTGGCAGTTGGCCCCCGGCTCGCTACCATAAGGACTGGCAAAAAGGAGGTTTGCGTGAAAATCATTCTCGCCAATCCGCGCGGTTTCTGCGCGGGGGTCAACATGGCCATCGAGAGCCTGGAACGGGCCCTGGAGCTGTTCGGCACGCCGCTGTACGTCTACCACGAGATCGTCCACAATCGCCCCGTAGTCGAGCGTTTTCGCAAGCGCGGCGTGGTCTTTGTCGACGGCATCGAGGAAATCCCGGAAGGGGCCAACGTGCTCTATAGCGCCCACGGCGTCGCGCCGGCGATCCGCGCGGCTTCCGAGGCGCGCCGCCTGCGCGCCATCGACGCCACCTGCCCCCTGGTGACCAAGGTGCACCTGGAAGCGGTGCGTTTCGCACAACAAGGCTACACGATTCTGCTCATCGGCCACGAGGGTCACGATGAGGTGCTCGGCACCATGGGGGAAGCCCCGGCCAATATTCGCCTGGTGCAGGATGTGGACGAGGTCGAGCGCCTGGAGTTTCCGGCGAACGCCAGGCTGGCCTATCTGACGCAGACCACGCTGAGCGTCGATGACGCCGAGGTGATCATCGAAGCCCTGCGCCGACGTTACCCGCAAATTGCCGGCCCGTCGCGCGAAGACATCTGCTACGCCACGCAGAATCGGCAGGAAGCCGTCAAGGACCTTGTTCCGGAGGCCGATCTCGTTCTCGTGCTGGGCAGCCAGAACAGCTCCAACAGCATGCGCCTGGCCGAGCTGGCCCAGGCCTGCGGCAAACGGGCCTATCTTATCGACGGCGTCCGGGAAATCGATAACCGCTGGTTTGAGGGTGTGAACACCGTGCTCATTACCGCCGGCGCCAGTGCTCCCGAGGAAGTGGTCGAGGAGTGCGTCGCTTACCTGCAGAAGCATTTCGCCGCGACCGTGGAGAGCCGTACGGTCCGCGAAGAGCACGTCAGCTTTCCCCTGGCCCGCGAATTGCGCGTGCTCGCCGGTTGATCCCGAAGATCAAAATAAATCGTCTCTATGCCACTTCCCGAGCCAGAGCTGGCGCTCGATTATCTGCCCAGGCTGCCCCGTCGCCTTGATTACCGCATCGGTTGCATCGGCGCCGGCTTTATCATGCGCGACTGTCATCTCGTCGCCTATCGCCAGGCCGGCTTCAATCCCGTGGCCATTGCCTCGCGCGATGCTGCGCATGCCAGGGCCGTGGCCGAAGCACGCGGCATCCGGCGCTGCTGCATGACCGTGGAGGAACTGCTCGCCGATCAAACCATCGAAGTTCTCGATATCGCCGTCCCTCCGGACGTTCAGCCGGAGATCATTCGCAAGGCCGTTCAGCATGGCGACCATCTGCGCGGCATCCTGGCTCAGAAGCCGCTGGCCATGAGCTATCGGGAGGCCAAAGAGTGCGTGGAGCTTTGCGATCGGGCGGGGATAGTCCTTTCGGTCAACCAGAACATGCGCTATGACCAATCGGTTCGCGCCTTGCAGGACATCCTGAAACGCGGCTGGCTTGGCGCGCCCATTCTCGGCACCATCGACATGCGGGCGATTCCGCACTGGATGCCGTGGAGCGAACGGCTGCATTCGCTTTCCACGTTCGTCATGAGCATCCACCACCTCGATACGTTTCGCTACTGGTTCGGCACGCCCGACCGTGTGCTGGCGAGCACGCGAACGGATCCGCGCACGTCCTTCCCGCACTCCGATGGCATCAATCTCTACATCCTGGAGTACGACAACGGCTGCCGTGCTTCCGCCTGGGACGACGTCTGGACCGGTCCCGCGCGCGAGGGGAGCGAAAGTGATATTGCCATTCGCTGGCGCGTGGAGGGCACGGACGGCCTGGCACGCGGAACCATCGGCTGGCCCAGCTACCCCGCGCGAACCCCGAGCACGCTGGATTTTTCGACCAGGCACCAGCCGGCCCGCTGGTTTCAGCCACGGTGGAAAGAAGTTTGGTTCCCAGATGCCTTTATCGGAACGATGGCACAATTGCTGTGCGCCGTGGAAAACAGCAGCGAACCGGAGATCAGCGGCAAGGACAACTTGCAGACCATCGCCTTGTGCGAGGCAGTGCAGGCGTCCGCCAGGGAACACCGCGTTACGACCGTAGCCGAATTCCTGCGCTGATTGTGAAGTGAATCGCGCCAGCTGGGAACGCCAGTGGTAATCTAGCGTTTCTCTTTAATGGCTTTTTGAACGCTCGAGCCAAGGTCCGCCGGGCTATCGGCCACGACAATGCCAGCGCCGCGCAAAGCCGCTATTTTTTCCTTGGCCGTCCCCGTGCCGCCGCTGATGATGGCTCCGGCGTGTCCCATGCGCTTGCCGGGCGGGGCAGTTTGGCCGGCGATGAAGGCGGCGACCGGCTTGGTGACGTGCTTCTTGATATACTCCGCCGCCCGGTCCTCCGCGTTGCCGCCGATCTCGCCCATCATGAGAATCGCTTCGGTCTGGGGATCGTCCTGAAACATTTGCAGCAGGTCGATGAACGAAGTGCCGACAATGGGGTCGCCGCCGATGCCGACGCAGGTCGATTGCCCCAGGCCAAGACTGGAAAGTTGCCAGACCGCTTCGTACGTCAGCGTGCCGCTGCGGCTGATGACGCCAACCGGCCCCGGTTTGTGAATGTAGCCGGGCATGATGCCGATTTTGCATTGGCCCGGAGTAATGACGCCGGGGCAATTGGGGCCAATGAGCCGGCCCGGCCGCTCTTTGAGAAAGCGCATGGCGCGGGCCATGTCCAGCACCGGAATGCCTTCCGTGATGGCCACGATCACGCCGATGCCCGCGTCCGCAGCTTCCATGATGGCGTCGGCCGCGGCAGGCGGCGGTACGAAGATCATGGTCGCATTGGCTCCGGTTTTGCGGACCGCCTCGGCTACCATGTTGAACAGCGGAAAGCCTTCCTTGGTGGTGCCTCCTTTTCCCGGTACAACGCCGCCAACGACCTTGGTGCCGTAGTCGCGGCACTGCAGGGCATGAAACGTACCGGCCTTGCCCAGCCCCTGGCAAAGCACGCGCGTGTTCTTATCGACCAGAATGCTCATCGCTTGTCCTTGGTCTCGCCAGACCCCTGCCGGCTTGTCCGGCAGGTGAAACAGTTCGAGGGCTAGCAGGCGCTGTACTTTGACCATCGACCCCTGCCGGCTCGTCCGGCAGGTGAAACAGTTCGGCAGCTAGGAATGGTCGCCGAATTCGCCCCGACCCCTGCCGGCTCG
>DASZFN010000304.1:0-15002 GCA_035939715.1 Gemmataceae bacterium
ACGTGCAGGTGCAAAAAGGTCAGCAGGATCTGGCTCAGGCCCAGGCAAACGCTCAGGCCCAGGTGGAACGAGAGCGCGCCCAGGTTGTCCTCAAGGACCAAGAAAACAAGCAGCTAAACCTCAATCGGACGACCGAACGGCAGGAATTGCAGGCAAGCCAGAAGGAAAAGGATTACCTGCGTGATCGCGTCGCCAACCTGGACAAGGAGCTCAATGCGGCCAACTTGCACGTCCAGGAAAGCGACAATGCCCGGGTCGATGCCGAAATCAATCTGCGCAAGACCCAGGACCGTAACGAGCGCCTCCTGGCTGAAAACGAGCGCCTGAACAAAGACGCCGTGGCCGCCAAGAACGCTGCCCTCAACGCCGGCACCGCCAGCAATGGCGCCAAACGGCGGGCGCCGGCTGAGGACGTCGAAGGCGTGGTCAAGTCCACCGACGCGCAGAGCGGCTATATTACGATCACGATCGGCAGCGATGCCGGCCTGACCAAGGGAGACACGCTGGAAGTGTACCGCTTCAAGCCGGAAGCCGCTTACCTGGGCACGGTGGAGATCATCGCCGTCCGTGCCGACCAGGCCGTCGCCAAGCCGATGGGCCGGCTGCACGGCGTCATCCAGGTGGGCGACCGGGTGTCGAGCAACATTGTCACCAAGCGTTAAGACAAAGAAGGGAGCCCGTCCGTGGCCCGAACCAAAGAAGCACCGCAGGCCCCGCCGCGTTACGACGCCTATTTCGGAATCGTCCTGATCTGCACGATCGGGTTGCTTACCGCCTTGATTTTCCTGTATCTGGATTACAGCAGCTTCAATTCTGCCCCCAAGGCGCTGACCAAGACGCAGGCGGGCGTGAATTTTAATGCGCCGGCCGGAAATGTGCCAGCACCTGTTGGCGGTGAACAGAAGAAGTAACCAGCGGTTCCCAGCAATTCTTCAATTCTGCCCAGAATAGTATTGAAGTTGCTTAAGCCAAACCGGCCTGGGCCAGGGCTGCGCGCATTTTCTGCTCCTTGTCCGGCGGCAGCGGAGCAACCGGCGCACGACTGGGCCCGATGGACATGCCCAGCAGCGCGAGAGCGGCTTTAACGCCGCCCGGCGCAGTGCCCAGAGTCAGACTCAGACGGATCGGATTAAGGCGTAGTTGCGCCGCCTTGGCGGCAGCGTGATCGCCGCGCTGAAAGGCATTGTAGATTTCCGCACACAGAGCCGGGGCAATGTTGGCGGTAGCGGGGACCGCACCACGAGCGCCGAACATCAGGGCTGAATAGATCAGCGTGTCCCGGCCCATCATCACGGCGAAGCGCTCCGGCACGACGCGGATATACTCCAGCGTATTCTGCAGGTCGCCGCTTGAGTCCTTGATGCCCAGGATGTTGGGAATCTCTGCCAACCGGGAGACGGTATCCACGTCGATCTTCGTACCGCCGCACGTGGAAGGATTGTTGTAAAGAATGACCGGCAGCGCCGTGCTCTCGGCAATGCGGCGGTAATGATCATAAATCTCCTGCTGGCTCGGACTGACAAAATAGGGTGTGATCACCGACACGCCGTCCGCGCCTTCGCGTTCGGCCAGTTTGGTCAAGCGCACGGCCTCACGCGTCGATTCCGCACCCGTGCCGGCATATACCGGGACGCGCTTGTGAACGTGCTCGACAGCGGTGGCGATGACCTGCTGCTTCTCACGCTCGTCCAGTGCATAGAATTCGCTGTTTGTCCCAAGGACAAAAACGCCGTGCACGCCCTCGCGAATCAGATGATCGAGGAACCACTTCAGCCGCGGCAGGTCCAGGTCTTCATTGGACTGCATCGCCGTGGCAACGGGGGGAATGATGCCGTGGATTTTCATGGTGCTTCCCGCGTGTCTTTCTTGAGGAACGGCAAATTCGGCATTTCGCCGCTGTAGCTGGCCCAAAGAGCATCGATCAAGTGAGTCACCCAGATATTCGGGTCGCGCCGGCGCAGGTAGCGGCCGACCTGAAGAAGGCAGCCGACGTTCCCGCTAAAGACGGCCTGCACGCGGGCGTCCAGGATGTTTTGCACCTTTCTCTGGCCGAGGCGTTCAGCCATTTCCGGCTGGGTCAGATTATAACTACCCGCCGCGCCGCAGCAGATCTCCGCTTCCGCAATCGGCACGAGTTCAAGCCCCGGAATCATTTCCAGCAATTGCCGGGGCTGCTTGCGGATTTGCTGCGCATGGCAGAGATGGCAGGCATCCTGATAGGCGGCGCGCAACGCCAGAGGATGCCGCGGTTTGACCGGACCAAGCTCCACCAGGAATTCGCTGATGTCGCGCACCTTTTTGGCGAAGGCGTGAGCCGAATCTTCCAGAGGCGTGTCGTGCAGAAGATGCCCGTAATCCTTGAGCATCGCCCCACAGCCGGCCGCGTTGACGATGATGGCGTCAACTTGATCCGCAACGCCGCTCAACTTGCCTCCGAACACCTCACAGTTTGCCGAGGCAAACTGCTTCGCCGGGTCCTCCAGGGCTGAATGGTAGTGCAGCGCTCCGCAGCAAACCTGGCTGCGCGGAATCCAAACCTCGCAGCCGTTGCGCTGCAGCACGCGGGCGGTTGCCACATTGGTCTGCGGAAAGAAGGCATCCGCGGCGCAGCCCGTGAAGAGCGCGACTCGCGCCCGCCGTTTGCCTTCTGCCGGAAGCACCTCAGGCAGGCGGCCGTAGTGCCATTTCAGCCGCGGCACCATTTCGTGAATTTGCCTCAACGAAGCAGGCAAGATCCTCGGCAGGCGCAGGACATCGACCAGTCGATCAATTCGGCTCCATTGAAGAAAGCGCATCGGTGCCAGCGCCCAGCGCATGCGTCGCGCGTAGGGAGTAATGTGGTAGAGCAAGAAGCGCTGGAAGAAGCCAAGGCTGCGTGCCTGTGGCGCCGTCTTGGCCATGTGGATACGGAAGGGTTCGATCAGTTTTCCATACTGCACTCCGGAGGGACAGGCTGATTCGCAGGCCCGACAGTCGAGGCAAAGGTCCAGATGCTGCCGCACCTCGGCATTTAGGTCCAGCCGGCCGTCCGTGACCGCGCGCATGAGGTAGATACGCCCGCGGGGGCTATCCGCTTCCTGGCCTAGCTCGACATAGGTAGGACAAGCAGAGGTACAGAGCCCGCAATGAACGCAGTCGAGAAACAATTCATAGTCGATGCCGGCACCATTGCTTGGTGCCGCGGCCGAGTCAGGCGGTCGTGTACAAACTGCTTCGGTGTCGAGAGCCATGTGGAAAGGCGCCAGAACAGACCATCGCATTCGCCTCGTTTAGCTGATGCTTATGATAGTACAATCCTTGCTGCAAATCGCTGTCAGATGCCGTCCACGAAGCGGCCGGGATTGAAGATGCCCTTCGGGTCGAGCTTCTCCTTGACCGCTCTCATCAGCCAATAGTCGTTGCGTGACAGACCCCAGAGCGGCAATGCGGTCTTCCAGGCCGTGGGACACTTCAAGACCACCACGTTGCCTTGAGATGCCGTGGCTGCTTCTTGCAAAGACCCGAGCATTCTTTGAGACTGCTCAAGCGTCCAATTGCCGCACATATGACCGAAGACGATGCCGTTACCCGCGTGTGCCTGGAGGATCAACCCCTCCGGGCGAGCGTCTGCCAGCCGGCAGAAGTCAGCCGTTGCGCTCGGCAGCAGGTTTGCTTTGAATGTGAGCAGAGCATCCGGCCAGGCCTGGAAATCGATTTGCTCGCGCCACAAACGGGCCGAATCACGGATAGCAAGCAACTGCGCGTCCCGATGATCGAAAGCGGGCTTCAGTTCGGCCTCAATTTGCTTGACCTGCCAGGCAACCGATTCCCGGTTGTCTTCAAAGGCAAGAACAATTACCCAGCTCGCTTCGGACGAGAGTTCAACCGCGTCGGCGCAAGCATGCCGCGCGGCGCGAGTGCTGAGCACTTCCAGACAAACTGGCCGGGTTCGCGATCGATGAAGAAGGTCCAGCAATTGTCCAAGGACAACTCCACCCTTGCAGCCGATGGCCACTAGACGCTGTTGCTCCGGTATCGGTTTCAGCTTGAGGGTTACCTGGGTGATAATGCCGAGCGTACCCAGCGAGCCGATGTACAATTTGCAAAGATCATAGCCTGCCACATTCTTTACAACGCGCCCGCCGGCCTTGACCTCCTGGCCCTCGTCATTCACCGCGCTGATGCCGATGACGTAGTCTCGAAACGTGCCAAACCCGTAGCGGCGCGGCCCGCTCACATTAGCTGCCAGCGCACCGCCGAGCGTAGCTCTTTCCGGCAGCGGCACATCGATGGGTAAGCGCTGGTTCTCTTTGGCGAGAGTCTCTTGCAACCTGGAAAAGGTAATGCCGGCCTGGACAGTGATGGTCATATCGCGAGCGGGATAGTCGATCACCTGGTCCAGGCTCCGAAGATCGATGCCGATTCCCTCCCGCGTAAGCGGCAAGCCATAGTCCGACATGGTCCTGCCGCCGAATGGATAGACTGCCTGGTCCTGGCTAATTGCCTGACGGACGCTTTCCGCAAGCTCGGCGACGGTCCTGGGCTGAACCGAGCTACGCAAGCAAGGATCGCCAGGACTGCCAATTTGACTTTGCCAGATTGCCACTGAGTTTGCCACGGTTGGCAAACTCAGTTTCTTCCGCAACCTATTTCTGCAATGGTTGTTACGGCCAGAAAAAAATGAGTTTGCCAGGCGGGGGGTTGTGTTCTCTTTCGCGTTTTTTGCGTTCTGGGGAGGGCATCACCGTCACAATTGATCCAGGTCGTCTGGCGGCGAAGGTCGTCTTTTGACTTTGCGTTCCTCGAACCGTTCCTCCAAATCCTCTTCCGGCATCGGCAACGCGCCCGGGCGGCTAGGGCGAGGCAGCCCGTCATCGAAGTCGTCGTCATCCTCCAAGCTTCTGCGTCTGCGCCGGGGCTGCTTGGCGGTGAGCGTTACGATCACGGCGGCTGTCATGCAGACCAGAAAAATGGCGGCTTCCATGATGGCCGCAATCGGCTTTGCCTTTTCATCGAATTCTCGGCCCTGGGAAGCCAGGATGACGCCGTACATGAAGCCCGCAACCAAAGCCAAAGGCAAAGGCAAAATCAGGATGACGCCCGCAATGCGTGCCGGGGTTCCTTCCACCGTGCGGCTGCCGAGCATGCGAATCTGGCCCTTGGCAATGGCCATGATTCCGCCGATCAGGGCGACAATCTCAGCGATGAGGCATGCCATGTCCGTTCTCTCATGCAGGAAGTTCTGTTGCTCGTCGACCGCCCCGCTTTATAACGCCGCACGCCGTCCTGCTTTGCTCGGTTCAATGCAAGCTCCCGCCGTGGGAAGCATCTTTGCCGGACTGCAGCGATTCTCAGGGTTAAACGCGGAGCGCAGCCTTAACATCATATGCAAATCTTCCGGCGTAAACAACTTGGGCATGAAGTCAATTTTCTCCACGCCGATGCCGTGCTCGCCGGTCACGCTGCCGCCGCAGTGAATGCACTCGTCGAGAATCTCGTTACTGGCCTTGAGCACACGCTTTACCTGTTCTTGATCGCGTTCATCGAACAGCAGAATGGGATGGATATTGCCGTCGCCGGCATGGAAGACGTTGGCGATGCGCAGCTGGTACTTAGCGCTAATCCTTTGAATCTCGCGGAGGATATGCGGCAGCTTCGTTCGTGGTACGACGCCGTCCTGCGTGCAGTAACTTGGGGCTAATCGCCCGACTGCACCGAAGGCTTGTTTACGAGACTTCCACAGCAGCAGCCGTTCAGCTTCGCTGTTGGCGCGGCGCACTTCGCGGGCGTTGTTCTTCCTGGCGATGGCGGCGATCCGCTCCGCATCAGCATCCAGGCCGGCTTCGAGGCCGTCCACTTCCATGATGAGCACGGCGCCGGCATCGAGGGGAAAGCCAAAATGAAACGCCGCCTCGACCGCCTGAAGGATCAGCTGATCAAGCATTTCCAGCGCGCCTGGAATGATGCCGGCGCCGATGATGTCGCTGATCGTATTGGTGGCGTCGTCGACCGTTTCGAATACGCCCAGAAGCGTCCGGTAAGCTTCCGGATTGCGCGTGATCCGCACCCAGGCCTTGGTGGCAATGCCGAACGTTCCTTCCGAGCCGACAATCACGCCGGTCAGATCATAGCCCGGATTGTCTTCGGTTGGTCCGCCGGTGTGAACGACCTGGCCGTCCGGCAGAACTAGTTCCAGGCCCAGCACGTGATTGACCGTGACGCCGTACTTGAGCGTGTGCGGGCCGCCGGAGTTCGTGGCCACATTACCGCCAATCGTGCAGGCTCCCTGGCTTGATGGGTCCGGCGCGTAATGGTAACCATGTGGCTTGAGGTGATTGGTCAGCCACAGGTTGACGACGCCGGCTTCAACAACGGCATAGCGATCGCGGATGCTGACCTCCAGAATGCGCTTCATGCGTGTCAGGGCCAGCATCACGCCGCCGCCGACCGGCAGACAGCCGCCGGCCAGGCTGGTGCCGGCGCCGCGCGGCAGGAAAGGGACATTCACGCGATTGCAGAGCTTGACGACTTCCACCACTTGCTCGGTCGAAGTCGGAAAGACGACGACGTCCGGCTTATTTTTCTCAATCGTGTAGCCGTCGCATTCGTAGACGAGCAGATCGCTTGGGGAGGTAAGCAGGCCGTCCTTGCCGACGATGGATCGCAAGGCTTCGTTCAGAGGTTGGTGCAGCGTGCTTGGCATGATTGAAACGCTTACTCGCGAAAGCGCTCCTCTTGCCAGGGGTCGCCGCGCATGTGGTAACCGCCGTTCTCCCAGGCCTCCCAGAACCCGGCCCGGTCGTTTGCCATCAGCTCCAGAGCCCGCACCCATTTGGCGCTTTTCCAGGCGTAGAGCCGCGGCACGACCAGGCGGAGCGGATAGCCGTGATCGGGTTCGAGATCCTGGTCATTGTGTTTCCAGGCGAACAGGCAATCCTCGCCGAGAAAATCCGCCAGCGGCAAGTTCGTGCTGAAACCATGTTCGCAGTTCACCATGACAAACTTGGCTTGCGGCAAGAGCTTCACATGGCCGAGGACTTCGCGCGTGCTGACGCCTTCCCAGGTATTGTCGAGCTTGCTCCAGCGTGTGACGCAATGCATATCGGCGAGCACACGGATACGGGGCATGGCCAGGAATTCGTCATACGTGCATTGCCAGGGCTTCTCCACCAGGCCGAAGATGTGAAAGGTCCAGGCGGTCCGGTCGAATTTGGGTGTACTACCGGCATGGAGGACCGGCCATTTGTGTGTCAAGGCTTGCCGGGGCGGGATACGGTTGGGGCGGTGCGTGTCGAGACTGGTAATGAGGTCAGGCATGGCATTCTACTTGGATATCGCCGTGTGACACCTGGCAGCAATCAGCGACACCACGGGGCCTGTCCCCGTGGATCGGTGACTGGCAGCCAGATATCGCCTGATGAATCTACCGCCGCCGCGGGGCTTGTCCCCGCGGGGCGACGATTGGTCAGCCAAGCCGTCGGTCGTGGCCCCGCGGGGACAAGCCCCGCGGCGGCCGTGCCTATGAGAAGAAATTTACTGGCTGCCAGTCATCGGTCCACCGGGACAGGCCCGGTGGTGCCGCGCACGGCGCACCAGATTAGCTCGTGGAACGGCGCACTGCGGAGCGGATCAGCCTGGTAATGCCGCTCGCTGCATGGAGCGCAGGATCCATTTAATAATGCATCCCACTCTTGCGAATGTGCACCATGGGCTGGCCTTCACCAAGCAGGCGACCGCCTGTCACGCTTGCCAGAATTAATTGATGATCGCCGATCGGGAAGCATTTTTCGACGGTACATTGCAAATAAGCCAGGGCTTCCGCAAGCACCAGGGCGCCATCGGGCGGGCGTTCGATCTCCACCTCCTCGAAGGCCGGCTCGCCCAAGGCGAAGCCGCGGCCGAAGTGCGCCACCATGTCGGTCTGACTGTCATCGAGAATGTTCAGCGTAAACGGGCTCCCCTCAATCAGCCAGGGAATGACAGGCCGGCCCTGCTTGATTGCCACGCTTAGTACGGGCGGCTCGAAGGCGCATTGCTGAACCCAGCTGGTGAGCATGCCGGTCTCCAACTGGTTGCGCCGGGCCGTCAAAACAAACAAGCCGCTCGGCACCCGACCCAGCGCTGGGGAAAGTCGTTTTTGGCTGTCTCCTGCTTGGTTCACTATTGCTAGCCTTCTCTCGCCCGATGAACGCCGACCGATCACCTTGCCTTCAGGCAGCTCAGGGCATATTTCTTGATCGCATCGTAATTCTCAAAGTCCTTGAACTGCTTCCACTTTCCTTCGCGATTGAAGACAAAAACGCATGGCGGTCCGCGGAAGTCAAATTTGTTCTGCCAGAATTCCTGACTCTCATCGAGGATAACATTTGGGAAATTCGCCTTCATCTTGTTGAGAAAACTCTGAACTTTCTCCTTTACGCCCTTTTCCCCGGGCTCATCCAGGCTGACCGAGATCGCCACCAGGCCATTCTTCGAGTTCTCGTTGTGCAACTGGACCAGTTGCGGGAATTCCTTTTTGCAGATCACTCACCAATCGGCCCAAAAGTCGACAACAACCACCTTGCCCTTATGCTGCTTGACGGTTTTTGCCAGTTCGGGGTACTTAACAACTCTCAGGTCAACCTTATTTTCCGCCTGAGCGCCGCCAGTCAGGGCGACGAAAGCTGTCACGGCAATCGCATATCCTTGCAAAATTGTACTCATTGGCATACTGCCCAGCCCTCCTTTGATAATCTGCAGTCAGCGGTCACCACCGTTATCCTACAGTAGCGTGCGTGATTCGGTACAGGCTTCCTTTTACGCGCCTGCCGCCCGGTTCGCCGGCGCGCGCGACTTGCGTGGTGAATTGCAACCCTCCTGCCAAGAGAGCGTCGCGCAAGGTCTGCGAATGCACGCGATCCTGATCGGTCAATAAACAGATGCCGTCAGGAAGCAACACCTGCTTGATCAGCGCAACCAGCGGGGCGACATTGCGATGCTCATACACCAGATCGGAAGCCAGGAGCACCGGAAAACGCAAGCCAGGGGGCGGTTGCCGCCAATCCATGTGCAGAATCTTGAAGTCGTCGAAGCCATTAAGCTGCGCGTTCCGTGAAGCGAAGCGCAAAGCCGTGGCATCATAGTCGCTGAACGTCACGCGCACGCCCATGGATAATGCTGCAACTCCAGGCAGCCCCAAGCCGCAGCCGATTTCGAGCGCTTCTACAGCAGGGGTCCATGGCTCGCGAATAATCACCTTTGCCAGCATCCGCGCCGCCGGCCAAAGATCAGCCCAGTAGGGAAGGTATTCGTCCCTGGCAAAAGCGTCGGTCACGAACGGATGGTCCAGGAGACGGTCCGATTCGTCCGGGCGCTCGATGATAAATGTCTTGCCATCCACCAGGACATGCTCGCGAACAAGCTTTTTTAGAGCATCCACGGGGGTTTCCGGTAATGGGCAAATACCCGGTTTTGTCTCGGCGCTCATAATCACTGCGGCAGGCTTGGCCTGCGATTCTCCTTTCTTCAAAGGGTGCCGACGAAGTTTAGTAGCTCCTGCTGTGTCAAGGCCCGGTCCGTGGGAAAGAGGCAGTAGCAAGCAGGGCTACCCAGCGCGTCGAGAATAAGCTGACGGCTGTTAGGCGCCTCAAAGCCCTGTCCGCAGGGAATGTGTCCGGTAATCAGCAGGTCGGCGCCCACTTTTTGCAAGAAGGCCGCCGCAGTTTCCTCGCGCGTGTCCCTACCCCAGACCAGCGTGTGGATGGAACCGCCGGGCCGCAAATCATTTTCATCGTGAACATCCCATTCCAGCTTGGCAGGATCGAATTCGCTCATTTTGGATGCACTTGGCAGGCTGTGGCAAAGAAAAATGCGGTTGAACGTCCGCAGCGCCAGAGGGACCACGGCGAACAGCTCCAGATAGGCCGCATAAATATGCGGGGCATGCGGGCCGTAGGCTGTGCCCACTCCTTCCCGAAATAAGGCGTTCAAGTCAGATTCTACCTTGGCAATGGCCTGTCCTGTCCATTGCGATAATTCGTGATTGCCGAGCAGCATGTGGACCTGCCGCGGAAACTGGCATTTCAGGGCAGCGAAGAGATCGAGCAACTGGTGCGACTTGTCGCCGCCCGCGGCGTACTTGTGCGGTCCGTGAATGAGCTCTTGAAGCACCAGGTGACGCCGGGAATGCTTTTGCAGCTCTGCTTTTTGCAGAACCTTGCGAAAGTTCTCAACGTTGCCGTGCAGGTCGCCCACGACCATGACCTCGCCGGCTTCCTGCAGCGACACGAGCCTGCCTTTGCGTCCAGGCGTGTCGCGAACGGCTTGAATGGCCTGCTGCAGCGTTCGGAGAAGACGAGTGGGTTCGGGCATGATTCAGGCCTGCGTGGGGTCGATTTCGTCGGCTTGGTAAAGCACGCGCCCTTCCATGCCGCCGGCAACCGTGAGGACTTGCCCGGTCAGGTGACCCGACAGCTGACTCGACGCCAGGTAGAGGATCGCCATGGCTACATCGTGGGGCCGACCCACTTTACGCAGCGGGATGGTTTGCAGAACGCGGCGCACGCGCTCGGAATCGTCCGCAAAGCGCCGGGTCATGGGCGTGAAGGTCCACCCCGGGCAAACGACGTTGACCCTGCCCCGCGGCGCTAGCCGGCACAGCTCATTTTTTAAACTGCGGGCCAATCCATAGGTCAAGCCCGCTTTGGCGGCCGCATAATCGGCATGACCTGCCTCCCCGAAAATGCCCGCGGTCGAGCCGACCAGCACGGCGGCCGGATCCGTGAGCCGGTGATGGCCGATGCCTCTGAAGAATTCGCGCACACAGAGAAAGACGGACGTGAGGTTGCTGGCGAGGGTGTCGTTCCATTGTGCCAAGCTCATCTGCGACACCGGGGTGTCATGCGGCGGCCAGCGGCCGGCGTTCGCTACCAAAATCTCGACGGGACCCAAAGCGGCTTCGCTTTCGGAGAAGAGCCGCTGCACATCGGCTTCCTGCGTCAGGTCCGCGCCCAGCGCGACAGCGGCGGGGCCCGGTTCGCCTGCAAGGGTTTGTGCCCGGTCCCCATTCGTGTGGAAGTGCACAATCACGCGGGCGCCTTCGCGACGGAAGGCACGGACCACCTCGTGGCCAATGCCTCCGGCCGCCCCGGTGACGAGAACGACGCGCTCTGTCAAGCCGATGTCCATATAATACTCTTACTCGCAAGACGTTGGTCTATCTATCTGGCCCTTGCCGATGCGTTTGGTTTTGCGGAGAATTTCATCAGTAACCTACGTACAGGACTGCGCAAGCCAAGCAGCCGCTTTTGCAGAAAGCGTGCAGGCAAACCGGAAAAGCTGGAGAGAATTTCCGGCCAGCCGCGGGCGCGGGTGCTATTGTAAGGTAGGTGGCCACTTGCGAACAACGGTAACAGAGGCTGGGCAGATTGGCACTCCGCCCTTCCCTTTGGTCCCATCCAACGGACAACGTGAGTCTGTTATGGACCTCGCCAAGACGCTGAAGATCGACAGCGTGTCGCGCCTGCACCTGTCGCCGCCGCTGCGCATTTCCCCGGAGCAGACGGTCGGCGAGGCGGTCCGCTTGCTCCGCGAGGAAAAAGTCGGCTGCGTGCTCGTGTGCGAGGGCGAGAAAATCATGGGTATTCTCACGGAGCGCGACCTGTTACGGCGCGTGCTCGCCCTGGGGAAGCCCTTGACCTTGCCGGTGGCCGAGTGTATGACTCCCAACCCCGAAGTCGTCCATCGCAAGGAACCGATCGGCGCCGCCGTGCGTCGCATGGAGGAGGGCGGCTACCGCCACTTGCCCGTGGTGGACGAGGCCGGGCGCCTGGTGGGGGTGCTTTCCGTCAAGCGTATTGTGCATTACCTGGTCGAACACTTTCCGTCGACGATTTATAACTTGCCCCCGAACCCCGGCGTCGTGCAGGACAAGCGCGAGGGGGCGTGAGGTTCTTATGACAGTTTCCAATCCGACGCTCGAACCCAAACGAACAACCCGAACCGCGCAGGTCCAGAGCCTGGAGTCCGCGACCATTCGCTTCGCGGGGGACTCCGGTGACGGCATGCAGCTCGCCGGCACGCAGTTCACGAATGCGTCGGCGATCCTCGGCAACGACATCAGCACCTTGCCTGACTTTCCCGCCGAGATCCGGGCGCCTGCGGGCACCCTGGCCGGCGTATCCGGCTTCCAGGTTCATTTCAGCAGCCAGGAAATTCATACGCCGGGCGATCAGCTGAACGCCCTGGTGGCGATGAACCCGGCGGCACTCAAGACCAACCTGAAGGACCTCGAGCGCGGCGGCATTCTCATTGTCAATGCGGACGCCTTCACGACCAGCGATCTGCACAAGGCGGGCTACAAAACCAATCCCCTGGAAGACGGCTCCCTGAAGGACTACCGGTTGTTTCGCATTCCGATCAACGCGCTCAACCGCGAGGCGGTGGCGGAAGTTAAGCTGAGCCCGCGCGAGGCCGATCGCTGCAAGAACTTTTTCGCGCTGGGCCTGGTTTACTGGCTCTATGAGCGGCCGCTGGAGCCGACACTCAAGTGGATCCGCGATAAGTTTTCCAAGAACCCCGCTGTCCTCGAAGCCAACACGCGCACGCTCAAGGCAGGCTATAATTTCGGCGAAACCACCGAGACCATGCCGGTCCATTACACCGTGGCCCCCGCGAGCATCAAGCCGGGCCGCTACCGCAAAATCACCGGCAATGAGGCGCTGGCCATTGGCCTGGTCACGGCCAGCACGCTCATGAATAAGTCGATCGTCTACGCCACCTATCCCATCACCCCGGCCAGCGACATCCTGCATTCTTTGTCGGAGATGAAGCGCTTCGGTGTGCGCACGGTGCAGGCGGAAGATGAAATTGCCGCCATCGGCATGGCCATCGGCGCTTCCTTCGGCGGCGCCCTGGGCGTGACCGCGACCAGCGGCCCCGGCATCTGCTTGAAGTCCGAGGCGATTGGCCTGGCTGTCATGACGGAAATGCCCGTGCTCATCATCGACGTGCAGCGGGGCGGTCCGAGCACCGGCTTGCCGACCAAGACCGAGCAGGCCGACCTCTTGCAGGCCATGTTCGGCCGCAACGGCGAATGCCCGGCGGCCATCGTCGCTCCCTGTTCCCCCGCGGATTGTTTCACCATGGTGTTCGAGGCAGTCCGCCTGGCGGTCGGCTTCATGACGCCGGTATTCTTGCTTTCGGACGGCTATATCGCCAATGGCGCGGAGCCGTGGCTTATTCCGAATATCGAGGCCTTGCCCAAGATCACTGTCAAACATCCGACCGAGCCGAATACGAACGGCAACGGCGAGGCCAAGTTCATGCCGTACAAGCGGGACGCCCGGCTGGTGCGGCAATGGGCGATTCCCGGCACTCCGGGCCTGGAACATCGCATCGGCGGCCTGGAAAAGGAAGACATTACCGGCAACGTCAGCTACGATCCGCAAAACCATGAGCACATGGTCAAGACGCGCGCCCAGAAGATCGCCAACATCGCGAACGAAATTCCGTTGCTGGAAGTGAACGGTCCGGCAGAGGGCGATTTGCTGGTAATCGGCTGGGGCGGCACTTATGGCGCCATCGTTTCCGCGGTCGAGCGCGCCCAGCGCAAGGGCCGCAAGGTGGCCCAGGCGCATCTGCGCTACCTCAACCCGATGCCAAAGAACATCGGCGACGTGCTGAAACGCTACCGGAAAATCCTGGTGCCGGAGCTGAATGCGGGTCAGTTGCGCTTGCTGTTGCGGGCGCAGTTCCTCGTGGACGCGGTCGGCCTGAACAAGATTCAGGGCCGTCCTTTCCTGGTAAGTGAGATCGAGGAGAAAATCGAGCAGCTACTTTCGTAACGTGGCGGAACGCTTCCCCCGGCCGCGCATGGCATAGAATGTAAGTATGGGACCGGGTAGAAGAGGAGTCATCCTCCCGGACCGGTGACTTTAGAAGAGGACACTTGCTTTATGGCGACAGCAACGCCGCTTCCCACCCTGACGGCAAAAGACCTGGCCAGCGACCAGGACGTGCGATGGTGCCCGGGGTGTGGCGATTATTCCGTGCTCGCGCAAATGAAGAAAGCCCTGGCCGCCATCGGCTTTGCGCGGGAGAAGACGGTATTCATTTCCGGCATCGGCTGCTCCAGCCGTTTCCCGTATTACATGAACACCTACGGCTTCCACAGCATCCATGGGCGCGCCCCGACCTTCGCGACCGGCTTGAAGGTTTGCCGGCCCGATCTGCAGGTATGGGTCATTACAGGCGACGGCGACGGCCTTTCCATCGGCGGCAACCACCTGATCCACGCCATCCGCCGCAACGTGGACATGAAGATCATTCTTTTCAACAACGAAATTTATGGCCTCACCAAGGGCCAGTATTCGCCGACCTCGCGAACCGGCACGCGCACCAAATCGAGTCCGCTGGGCTCCATCGACAATCCGCTGCGGCCCCTGTCGCTGGCCATCGGCGCCGAGGCGACTTTTGTCGCCCGCACCGTCGATGTGGATGTGAACCACCTTACCGAAACGCTGCGGCGGGCCTCCGCCCACAAGGGCTCGGCTTTCGTTGAGGTCTACCAGAATTGCAAGATCTTCAACGACGGCGTCTTTGAGTACGCGACCGACAAGGGCATCAAGGCGGACAACACCTTGCACCTCGAACACGGCAAACCGTTGATTTTTGGCAAGGACCGCAACAAGGGCATTCGCCTGCACGGTCTCGATCCCGAGGTCGTGACCCTGGGCAACGGCATCACGGTCGACGATCTCCTCATTCACGACGAGCGTGCCGAGGAGCCGAGTCTCGCCTATCTGCTCAGCCGCATGGTTTTCCCGCGTTTCCCCGAATGCGTCGGCGTCTATCGCTGCGTCCAGCGCCCCACCTATGAGGACCTGCTGAACAAGCAAATCGAGGACGTTGTCCGCGCGAAAGGCCGCGGCAAGCTCGAAGAACTTTTCGCCAATGACGATACCTGGGTCGTGCAATAACTCCTCGTCCGTAGTTCGTTGTCCGTAGTCAGTGGTCAAAATCGGAATAGGTTAACTTGACCACGG
>DASZFN010000305.1:0-3566 GCA_035939715.1 Gemmataceae bacterium
CCTGAAAGGCCCAACCACGTTCACCATGACCAGTGCCGGGGTGTGCGGTCTGCTTATTGCCCGTAAGCAGATCAAACAAGAAGAGGAAAGACTTAACAAGGCCGTCGGCCGCGGCCTGCAATTCTTGGGTGATCGCTTCACCGTTGCAGATCCCGATCACCAGTACTATCTTCTCTACCACCTAGCGCGTTTAGGTCGACTCGCCAACAGCACCAAGCTTACTAGGAAGGCAGCCGACAAGTCCTACGACTGGTACAAGCTCGAAGCGGAGTGGTTGCTAGACCGTCAGCTGCGAAATGGCTCCTGGCAAGTCGGCCAGCTGAATGAATCCTCGGTCCTTGTCACGAGTTTCGCCGTGTTGTTTCTGGCCTCGCAAACGAACCCGGACGGTAAGTAAGTTATCGGGAAATTGGAACCGGCCGAAGTGAGCAATGCTTCCCACCGATCTAATCGCTGGTCCGCACAAGGCTCCTCCACTCCAACGCGCGATTCTACAGCCACAACCGCAGCAGCAGTTCGGCTTCTGCGTGGTCTCACGCTATACGACTGTCCCCCGCCGCCTGCCAAGGCTCAACGAGTCCGCGCACGGCTGCATGGCCGTGCAGACGCGTCGGTGTCAAAGAAAAATCCCCGCACCATGTTGGTGCGGGGATGAACGCCGAAAGGATCTGGCTTGCAAATCAGCTGCCGGTGTTAATGGCAGTGCCGACCGACGTGAACGTCTTGTTGGCGTTGCCGCCCAAGGTGGTAATGGCACCGATGCAGACCACGATAATGAGGGCCAGCATGACGGCATATTCAACTGCGGTTGGGCCGTCTTCCGCCTTCAGGAAATTCACCACGAATTGGCCGAGCTTGCTCATAGTCTCTTCCTTTCAATTTGGAAAACTGTTCCCCGTACCCGTCTCTAAACTTTACGTCGAGGGATGAGCTAAAGCAAAACGCGGCCAGCGATAGATGAGGCTACGCGATAATTTTCAGTCGTCCGGGGAGTTTGGAAATGAAATTGTCCTGCCGCCCTCGCAAAAATAGGCGTGGTTCTGCTGTCAGGCAGTGCGGCGGGGGGAGGACCGGCAAGCTTTGGACGCCGAAGAATCCCAGCCCGTGAAGCTGGGATTCAATCCTGCCCGGTCCCGGCGCCACGGCAACCCGTCGCATGAAGATCCAGGTGGCCATCGCCTTCACGGTTGTGGGGCCGGTGTACGGACTGTAGAAATGATCTATGGCTGACGTTACCCAGATTCTGAATGCCATTGAGCAAGGCGACGCGCATGCCGCGGAGCAACTCTTGCCGCTGGTCTACGATGAGTTGCGTAATCTCGCGGCCGGGAAGATGGCGAACGAGCGGCCCGGGCAGACGCTTGAAGCGACGGCCCTGGTGCACGAAGCCTACCTGCGGTTAGTAGATGTGAAGCGGGCCCAACACTGGAACAGCCGCGGCCACTTTTTCGCCGCCGCGGCGGAGGCCATGCGGCGAATTCTGGTCGAGAACGCGCGCGGCAAAGCGCGCGCGAAACGGGGCGGGGACTGGAAGCGCGTCGACTTTGAGGAGCTCGATGTAGCGACCTCCATCTCCCCCGACCAGCTCGTGGCCCTGGACGACGCGCTCGCGCAACTGACGGCCCTCGACCACTTAGCGGGTGAACTTGTCAAGCTGCGCTATTTCGCCGGCCTGGCTCTGGATGAGGCTGCCGCCGCCATGAGCGTTTCGACGGCGACGGCTTATCGGCACTGGGCGTACGCACGGGCCTGGCTGCGCAGCGAACTGCTGCAGGACCCGTAGAACAGCGTGCGCGATCCGTGGATAGACAAGCGTGAGGCGCCACCGAAGGACGCTTGTGTTGCCGAATGAAGCACGGTCGCGTAGCTGTCCGGGAATTTTTTTTCGGTCATGAGAAAATTCGCCAGGCTGCGACGCACTGGTTAATAGAGGTGAAATGTGCGAAGAACAACGGGAACGGCCAAGCAGTCGGCCACACGAGTCGGAGGAACTCCGATGCGCCCCCTCTCTCACCGCGCGGGCTTTACGCTGCTGGAGTTGCTGGTGGTCATTGCGATTATTGCCATCCTGATCGGACTGCTGTTGCCCGCCGTGCAGAGGGTGCGGGACGCAGCCAACCGCGTCAAATGCGCCAATAATCTGAAGCAAATGGGACTGGCCCTGCAACAATATCACGATACCTACGGGTCTTTCCCGCCGGCACTCGACAACTCCTGGCCGTATTATCCCTATGCCTACGTTAGCTGGATGGGGCGAATTCTCCCCTTTGTGGAACAGGACAACCTGTGGGCGAACACTGTTGCCATGGAAATGCCCGGGTCACAACCCGCTCCTTTCAACCCGTTCAACCTCCCGTCGCCACAGTGCTATTATTTTCCGTGGGATACCTATCCCGATGGTACGCAGCGGTACCAGGCACTGGGGACGACTCTGCAAGTTTATTCGTGTCCCGCCGATAGCAGGACGCTGCAGGCTTCGGTGGTCAGTCAGGCGGGCTACACCATGAAGCTTGCGTTCGCGGCCTACCAGGGAGTGAACGGCACCAGCCATCTGGCCAGGGACGGCATGCTCAACTCGGTCCAGAATACCACCGGCAAGTGTCCACTCGGTTGTCGCATTGCCGACGTAGTGGATGGCGCCAGCAACACGCTCATGGCCGGCGAACGTCCCCCATCTGCGTCGTTGATTTTTGGTTGCTGGTTTGCCGACGCGGGAACCTCCAACAATGGCGACGGCGGCGTGACCCTGGGAGTGCGCGAGATCAATGAGCAGATCAGCGGCCTGCCGGCGACGGATCAATGTCCCAGAGGGCCTTATAACTTCGTTCCAGGCACTCTCGACAACGAGTGCGACCTCTTCCACTTTTGGAGCTTTCACTCCGGCGGCGCGAATTTCCTTTTTGTCGATGGCTCTGTCCATTTCCTCGGCTATTCCGCCGACGGTATTTTGCCGGCGCTGGCGACGCGCAGTGGCGGAGAGCGCGTTGAAGTACCCTGAGGTTTCCATGATCGCGATCGAAGACCATGCCAGATCGATTTTCCTTGCCGCCCTAGAGCGCGCGCCTGAGCAATGGCCGGGTCTTCTAGACGAGGCCTGCAGCGACAACGTCCAGTTGCGCGGACGTGTCAACGAACTCTTGCTCGCGCACCAAGCCATGGGCAGCATTCACGGCGATAGGGGCGTGCCGGCCGCCACAACCGCTGAAGCGCTCAACGAAGCTCCCGGCACGGTGATCGGACCGTACAAGCTGCTGGAGCAGATAGGCGAAGGCGGCTTTGGCGTAGTGTTCATGGCGGAGCAACAGCAGCCCATCCGCCGCAAGGTCGCGCTTAAGGTCCTGAAGCCGGGGATGGATTCGCGCCAGGTCATTGCCCGCTTCGAGGCCGAGCGTCAGGCCCTAGCGCTCATGGACCACCCCAACATCGCCAGAGTCCTGGACGCGGCGCAAACAGCCGGCGGCCGGCCCTACTTCGTCATGGAGCTGGTCAAAGGTGTGCCGATCACCAAGTACTGCGACGAGCATCACCTGACACCCCGAGAGCGGCTGGAGCTCTTCGTCCCGGTT
>DASZFN010000306.1:0-19806 GCA_035939715.1 Gemmataceae bacterium
GCAGGGGCACGTCGCGATACGCCAGGCCGCCCGAGCCACGCAGCGACAGCAGCAGGTTGGCCACCACCAGGATCACATCGATGCCCAGGTAAACCGAGGCGACGATGGCCCCCTTCTGGGCCTCCCTGGGGATCGATGAGAAGAGGAAGTGGTGGGTGCCGTTGAGCGGGTAGACCAAGAACAAGAGCCAGAAGCCGATCATGGACAGGAAATGGCTGAAGATCGGCTTGCGGGTGACGGCGGGGATGACGACGTAGGCGATGGCCAGCGCCAGGCGCGTGACGTACAGGCCGATGGCGTCGTGGATCCACAGTCCACTATAGGAGGCTCCCTTCGCGCCGGGCTCCAACTCAGGGACGATGTTGCCCACCGGGTAGGCCAGCAGGGTGAACACCCAGCCGCCCAGGATGTACCACCCGGCCACGTACAGGTCCGACAGCCGGCCGCGCAGGAAGGGCAGCACGAACTGGAGGCACGCCAGCAACAGGCCAGCGACGGCCACGGCGTCAATGACCAGGGGGAACTCGCCCCACTCCAGCGGCTGGCTGAAGCCGGCCTGAACGAGGATCCAGCCGGGGATGACGAGCAGGAAATTCCAGACGATGAACAACAGCCAGCCCAGCCCGCGGCTGGTCACCGGCCGCTCCGCCAGGCGCGGCACGGCGTAGTAGCAGAAGGCCAGGAAGGCGTTGCCGAGCCAGCCGAAGAAGACGCCCTGCGTGTGGCTGTAGCGCAGCCGGCCCCAGGTCAGCCAGCTCGAACCGCCCAGCAGGTCGGGCAGGTTGAACTTGGTCGCGATTGTCAGCCCCACCAATGCCGTGTAGCCGACCATCGCCAGGGCAGCCAGGGCGTGGGCGCGAATCAGAGCTGTTTCCGTGTGGGTGATCGGAGACGAATGGGTTGCTTCCAGCGGTTCTGTCAGGGTGGCCATCGTGCTGGTTCCTCTCTGATGTCACGAGGGTGTGCGGGCGGCGGGCACACCCCAGGAAGTCACCGCCCGAGAACGGCCGTCAGGTAGGCGACGACCTCGCGCTCCTCCTCGGCGTCCAGCGGCGCGCCGTAGGTGGCGACCATCTTGTGAACGGTCTCCGCCCACTCCTTCTCGGAGAAGGGCGGCTGGGTGAGCGGCAGGCGCGGCGAGTGGCATAAGGTGCAGGAGACCTGGAAGCGGTCGCGGTGCGGGCCGGGCGGAAGCTCCAGGTTCGCATGGGGCAACTCGATGCTGACGACAGGGCCCGCGGACTGCAGAGACGGCTCGGCCTGAGCCGCGCCCTCTCGCTCGGCCGCCCCCTGCCCGCGCGTGCCGACCCAGGAGACCCAGGCCCCGGCGACCAGCAGGAGCAGGACCACCGGGACCAGCAAGCGGCGCCTGCCGCGCCCCGTCGGGTTCGGACGCTCGCTTGCCATCGCCGTCCTCCTCAGCCGACTGTGACGTCGAGCCGCTCGATCACGTTGCGCATGAAGCCGCTGCGATTCCAGCCAGGGGTCATCGGTTGCGTCTCCGCGGAGTTGCTGGTGGCCCTCACCGCGAGCGTGTAGGCGCCGGGCCCTGGCGGAGTCCACTCCAGCCGCCAGCGGCGGAAGGAATAGCGCCCCAGGTCGGGGCCAAGGCGGGCGTCCGCCCAGGTGGAGCCGCCGTCCGGGGAGACCTCGACGCGGCGGATGCCGTTGCCGCCATCGAAGGCGATGCCGTTTAACTCGGCAGGTCTGCGGGCCGGTAGGTGCTCCCCCGCCTCGGGGCGGACGATAAAGGAGCGAATGTTCATCCGGTTGATCGGTACGGTGTTCACGGCCAGCGCCTCGGGCGTCTCGTTGCCGTTGGGCGTGTTCGGGATGTGGTACGCTTTGGCCATCCAGAAGCCGGTGAAAGGGTGGGGCAAAACGGTGATGGTGGTGAGGGACTTGATCCAGTAGGTGCCGTACCAGCCGGGCACGATGAGCCGGACCGGGAAGCCGTTGATCATGGGCAGGGCCGCGCCGTTCATCTCGTAGGCGACCAGCACGTCGGGGGTCAAGGTGTGGCTCACGTCGAGGGCCTTGACGAAGTCGGGCGTGGTGGGCAGCGGCCCCTCGTCCAGGCCCTGGAAGCTCACCTGCAGCGCCTTCGCCTTGAGGCCGGCCCGCAGCAGCAGGTCGCGCAGGCGCACGCCGGTCCAGCGCGCGTTCCCCATGGCGCCGTTGTACCATTGTCCGCCGGGGACGCGGGGAGAGAACTGGCTCCGGGAGTTGCCCGAGCACTGGTTGACGGCGACGACGGTGCCGGGCTCCATCCGGCGCAGCTCGTCCAGCGACAACTCCAGCGGCCGTTCGACGTGACCGCCGACCTTCAGCCGCCACGAGCGCAGGTCCACGGTGGTCGGGATCAACTCCAGGTGCCAGCGGACGAAGAAAGCCTCGTTGGGCGTCAGGTCGTGCCGGTAGTACTCCCAGGGCGTTTCCAGGAGGGGCGCGCGGTCGTTGAGAGCCCGCATCGGCACCTTGCCGGGGAAGCGCAGCGGCGCGTCGGCGGGGGTCGCGTCACTGACCGCCTCTCGCCGGCGCGCGCACCCCAGCGGCAGGACGGTAGCTGCGGACGCCAGGGCCGCCCAACGCAGCCAACCGCGGCGGTCGAGAACCGGGATGCTGCCGGATACTTCGTGAGATCGGCCCATCACTTGAACTCCGTGGATCCTGAGCACTCAACGCAGTGACCCCCGGAAGCGCCTACGATCCGCGCCGGCGGAGAGAGGGACAAGGGTGGAGGAAGGCGCGTAATGCCAGGACCGGTGGATTAGCGCAACCTCCCCGGAGTCTGCGGAGCCCGGGTCGTAACCGGAGTACTGCTCTTGAACGCGCTCCGGCGTGAAATCGAGGGTGAGTTCGTCGCCGGCGTAAAATGTAACGTGGCGGGTGCGGTCAACCGCGCGCCCTCCGTCCTTCCAGCGAGCCCGCACATCGTAGGAATAAGAGTGGCCACGCTGGAGCGGGGGGGAGACAAACTCACGGTCGGGGCCGGTCTGGGTGGTCTTGGCGCCGTCAAACCAGACCTCGGCGTCCGCGGGCACCATGACGGCGAAGTGCACCGCTCGACCCGGCGCGCGGGCTCCCGGCTGGCTTTCGTCCGCCGTGGCGGGCTTCCCCGTTAGTAAGAGCGCCGCTACGGCGAGCGCCGCTAACCTGCTGGTCGCCAAACTGTAGACAGACATCTTTACCTCCAAGAGCCGGTTGTTCTTGACTCGCCAGACGTGGCGCAACGCCCTGAACGTCGCGCGCGGGTACCGGGTTAGCTGCTGGTCGCCGCGACGGTCTGTTGCGGCGAGCGACAGTACTTGGCGCGGCCGGCCTGCCGTACGCTTCCACGTCGCCAGCCCGCGGTACACGATTACAGATCGTGACTAGCAACAACCATGCCGCGGCGGTCAGGACGAGGCTTTCCGCCGTCCGTGGAACGAACGAGAACCAGAAGATGCTCCTCGCCTTGTTCAAGTCGGCAAGGCGCATCTCCAGGGGCGGGCAACGGATTTCTGAGCAGGGAATTCGTGGGTTGGCTACTCGTTGCGTGGCAACTTTTGAGGCGCTCGTTCCAGAATTGACCCACGGAGGCGCCGGCCGAGCCGCGCGCGTGAAGGGGGCGGGTTGGCGAGAGCGCCCTATGATGGCTCGTCTTCTAGCCTCTTCAGCCACTTCCCTTTGGGCAGCAAAATGAGTTTGCCAACCGTGGCAAACTCACTGGCAAAGTCATTTTGGCAGCCGATGAGCCCGTCAAATGCATGACCTTGGTCCGGCCAAAGCCAGCAGCCACAAAAAAAACCTCGAGGGATGTCGAGAACCCCGGATTCAATCCGACTAAACTATGAAGGCGCACGAACCCGTTTCTCGAATCGAAAGGAGCAAAAGCCATGAAGTACATGCTGATGATGTCGGGCACGAAGGCCGATTTTGACTGGTTCGTCAAGTGGTCGAAGCAGGACCTCCAGGCGCATATCGCCTTCATGCACGCTTTCAACAAGGAACTCAAGGGTGCGGGCGCGTTGGTTGCAGCCGAAGGACTGGCGTTCCCCGACCAGGCCAAGATCGTTCGCGCGGGACGCGACGGCAAGCCTATTGTTACCGATGGACCCTTCGCAGAAACCAAGGAGTTTCTCGCCGGCTACTGGATCGTTGAAGTGGAAAGCCCAGAGGAGGCTTACAAGATCGCCGCGCGGGCTTCGGCAGCGCCCGCGCCCGCAGGGACCCAGGGTAGCATGCCCATCGAGGTGCGGCAAGTGATGAGCGGTCCACCGGAGGAATTGCTGTGAGCGCTTTTCATCTAGCAATCTCGTCCTCCGCGCCCCACAATAGAACCTGGCAAGAACCCACCACGCCGAGGACTTTCCGCATGATCCTCACCGCTTTCCTTCCTGCCATGCTGCTCGGCCTGGCCGGTCCTGCGCTCAACCCACTGCCGGCCGCCCATAAGCCGGCGGAGGACAGGATGCCGTTCACCAAACTGGCGCCGGCCAAGATTATCCCCAATCTCTGCGTGCTGCGTTACCCCATCAGCACCACGTCGGCCGAGTGCCAGGCTCATTTCGATCAGGGTCTCGGCTACTTCTACTCCTATGTCTGGATGGAGGCGGCACGCTCGTTCGAGACGGCGGCGCGGCACGACCCGACCTGTCCCATGGCCTGGTGGGGCCTGAGCCGGGCCCTGGAGCGGTGGGGAAAGAGCAATCATGGCCAGGCGCTCAAGAAGGCGGATGAGCTGAAGGACCATGCTGGCGACCGGGAACGGCTGCTCATTCAGGCGCGGCTGCAAGAAAAGGGCATGGCGCCCGGCGTGGGCGGCCAGGAGGCGCGCAAGAAGGCCGCCATTGAGACCATCGATAAGCTGCTGGCCCTCTATGACGAGGACGAGGAGGGCTGGTATTACCGCGCCCAGCTTGCCGGCGGCGCTGGCTTGTTCGGCGGGCAGTTATCCGCGGTTCCCTTTTACAAGGCGTTATTGCGGGTCAATGTGCTGCACCCGGGCGCTAACCACGAACTGCTGCATTTTTACGAAACCTATCGCCGGCCGGCGCTCGGCTGGCTCCATGCCGAGAATTACATCAAGTCTTCCCCCGGCATACCGCACCCATTTCACATGCAGGCCCACCTCGCCACGCGCCTGGGCCGCTGGGATAGGACCAGCGACCGCTCGGCGCATGCGATCGAGCTGGAACGCGCCTATCACAAGGAGATGAATGTCAAGCCGTCCGAGGATCAGCAGTTCGCGCACCACCTCGAGATCTTGACGATTTCCCTCATCCACGACGGCCGCTTCAAGGAAGCGCACGCCATCAAGGATGAAATGCAGCGCGACAAGCTGTTTATCTGGCCGGCATGGTTCCGGCTAGCGCTGGCCGAGCGCGATTGGCCGGAGGCGCTCAAAATCGCCGAACAGACCCGGAAGACGGATAAGCTGACCGCCAGCTACATGACGGCCCTGGTTTATCTCCGCCAAGGCGACGCGGCGCGGGCGAAGCCGGAGGTCGAAGTGCTGCGCCAGGCCTACCAAAGTCGCAAGAACGATAAGACGCTCGAGGATCGTCTCTGGGAGACGCAGGGAGCGCTGCTGTGCCGGCAAGGTTCGCTGGATTCGGGGTTGAAGCTGCTGGCCAAGGCGGCCGACCGTTCCAAGACCGATTACTCCCATCATGCCTGGGGCAACGGCGCATACTTCATGGAGGCCTGGGGCATTGCCGCCTTGCAAGGCAATCGTGCGGAGGTTGCCGAGGTGGCGTTTCTGGAAGCGTTGGCCCACGACCCGGGCAGCGTCCGCGCTGCCCTGGGTATGCAAGTCCTCTGCGACCGGCGCGGCCGTGCCGAGGAAGCGGATCGCTATGCGGAGATCGCCCATCGCTGCTGGCGGCGCGCCGATCCGCAGAACTACGCTGCGGAGCTTGCTTCCATGAAGGAAACGCACATCGCGGCACACACGCAGACGGCCCAGAGCGCGGAAAAGATCGGCTTGCCATCAAGATAAGAAAGCCCAGGGTCATGAAGCTGATGCAATTCAGAGGTTCGTTTCAAAGGACTCCCGCAACAACCCGGAATGAAAGCGCGGGTGCGATCAGCCCTCGCGCGCGCATTTTGAAGTTGCGCTTTTTACAAGATCCTCGACCCCTGCCGGCTTGTCCGGCAGGTGAACCAGTTCAGCAGCTAGTAAAGCTCGCCCCAGTTCGCCCCGACCCCTGCCGGCTCGTCCGGCAGGTGAAGCAGTTCAAGCAGCCAGGCCGCAGCCAAGCCGACGAACTCCTTCACCCGCCGGACGAGCCGGCAGGGGTCGATGATAAAGAAACGAGCCTGTTAGCCCCCGAACTGCTGCACCTGCCGGGCAAGCCGGCAGGGGTCTGGCGAGGCCAAGGCTATAGAAAAGCGAAACTTCAACACTCGCGCTTCGGGCCGGTGTGGAGTAAACTCGTGATTTTCTGCGCGTTGTGCGTGCTCGGCGCCGACGCTCGCGTTCACCCCGCGGAGCCCTGCCAGTCCGGGTTGCAACCGGGCACGCGGCCGATGCCGTACGCCTTCGTGCTCTCCACCGGGCCAAACCGTGGCGTCTCACACTGCTACATTTGCGAAACGGCCGAGCGCCCCGCCGTGATAGTCTTCGCCCGCCAGCCGAACAACGCGCTTGGCAAACTGGCTCATAAGCTCGATAAGGCGCTCATCGAGCACAAGAAAGCCGACCTGCGCGGCTGGGTGACCTTCCTCAACAGCGACCAGCTCAGCCTGGACGCCAGCATCGTGCAATGGGGCCAGAAGCACGCGATCAGCAGTTTGCCGCTCGGCACATTCGAAGATGAGAACGGCCCGCCAAGCTATCACCTGGCCCGCGCCGCCGACGTGACCGTGCTTCTCTTTGTAAAGGAGAAGGTCGTCGCCAATTTCGCTTTCCGCAAAGGCGAGCTAAGCGATGACCGGATCACCGAGGTGATGAAAGCGCTCCCCCGGATTGTGCAGAAGAAGTAAGCGGCCTTCGTCACGCGGTAATGACGAAGGACCAATTTGAGTAATTCAATGGGTTTGACTGCCGGCAACCCGTATCCCCAAACTTTTCAACGGGAAGAATCCTTTGCTCTGCGGCTGGACACCGCCGACCCCCTGGCGGAGCACCGGAACTCGTTTTTCCTCCCGGAGCTGTCGGCCGGCCAAGAAGCCATTTATTTCTGTAGCCATTCATTGGGCCTGCAGCCGAGAACTGTGACTCGGCTCATGGAGCAGGAACTAAAGAACTGGGCACTGCTTGGCGTCGAAGGACATTTCAAAGGCGCCACTCCCTGGTACACCTATCAGGACCTTTTGAGTGAACCGGCGGCGCGGCTGGTCGGCGCGGAACCGGGTGAAGTCATCCACATGAACGGGCTGACCATCAATCTGCATCTTATGATGGAGACTTTCTATCGGCCGAGCGGCAACCGCTTCCGCATCCTCATGGACGAGCCGACTTTTCCCAGCGATCTATATGCGCTGCAATCGCAATTACAACGTCACGGGATAGATCCTGCCGACGGGCTGCTGACTCTCGGGCCGCGTTCCGGTGAGCACACCCTGCGGCATGAAGATGTCGAAATGCTCCTGGAAAAGTGCGGCCAGGAGATCGCGTTGGTGTTGTGGAGCGGCGTCAGTTTCTTGACCGGGCAGCGCTTCGACATGCAGCGCATCACGACTGCGGCCAAACGGCAAGGATGTGTCGTCGGCTTCGATCTCGCGCATGCCGCCGGCAATGTGCCGCTGCTGTTGCATGACTGGAACATCGATTTCGCGGTCTGGTGCACTTACAAATACCTGAACAGTGGGCCCGGGTCGGTCGCCGGTTGCTTTGTGCATGAACAGCACGGTAGCCGCATCGATCTGCCGCGTCTGGCGGGCTGGTGGGGAAACGATCCGTACACGCGCTTCCGCATGCAGCTCGAGCCGCACTTTCGCGCGCAGCCGGGGGTAGCCGGCTGGCAAGTGAGCAATCCGCCGATCCTGGCGCTGCTGCCCCTCCGGGCGTCCTTCGCGCTCTATGATGAAGCCGGCCTGGCGGCCTTGCGCGCCAAATCGACGTGCCTGACCAGTTACCTGTATTACCTGCTCGACCAGCAAGCTGGCAGTCATTATGAGATCATCACGCCGCGCGATCCGGAAGCACGCGGCTGCCAGTTATCGATCCTCGTGCGCGACCGGCCCCGCGAACTCATGGCGGCTCTGACAGAGCAGGGCGTCAGCGGCGATTTTCGCGAGCCCAATATCATCCGCGTGGCACCGGTGCCGTTTTACAATACCTTTCATGAGGTGTGGCGCTTCGCCCAAATTTGGTCGAAGCTGACGCGTTGATTGCATCGTGGGGCAGGTTTTGATTTACGACATCTCACCGAGCATCAACGAGCGCCTGAAGGTCTGGCCAGGGGATATTCCCGCTTCGCGCGAGGTGCTTTGTGATATGCAGCGCGGCGACAATCTGACGCTGTCCGCGCTGCGGGCCACGGTCCATCTTGGCGCTCATGCGGATGCCCCGAGTCACTACGGTGCCCGGGCGCCGGCCATTGACGAGCGCGATCTGCGGTACTATCTGGGCGTCTGTCAGGTCATGCACATCGCCGTCCAGCCCGGACACCGCATCATGCCGGCGGACATCAAAACACCCATCGCCGCGCCGCGGGTTCTTCTGGCGACCGGCACCTATCCCGATCCGGAACAATTCAACGAGGCCTTTGCCTCTCTTAGTCCGGAGCTGATCGAGCACATGCACCAGGCCGGCGTGATCCTGATCGGCATCGATACGCCAAGCGTCGATCCGTTCACGTCGCGCGACCTGCCCGCGCACAAAACGTTCTTGCAACATGACATGGCGATCCTCGAAGGCTTAATCTTGCGCGACGTGCCGGCGGGCCCGTATGAGCTGATCGCCCTGCCGCTCAAGCTCGTCGGTTTTGATGCCAGTCCCGTGCGCGCCGTGCTGCGCACGCTTGCCGGCAAAGGGGGAAGACGCGAGAGCTAGAAAAACCGATTTCCCTCTCCATAAGAAATTGTTTATGATGGCGAAGATAAGTTTTTCCCTCTATCAAGGTGCGCATCGTGTCGCAAACACCAGGTGGAACTTCCGATGTGACTGCGGGGCCGGCAGAAGTAGCGCGAGGGCTCCAGTCGGCACAAAGAAGCCGGAGAATTCTGCTGCTGAGCGTGGCGGCGGCCCTCCTGGTTCTGGTGGGTGGTTTTTTTTGCTGGTACCAGCTCAATCGCGGCGCTTTTGTCTATGCGGTCCTGGATGTGCGCCTGGACAACGGCGACGAAGGCAATCGCGACTTCATCAGGCAAAAGCGCGTCTCGCAGATAAAATCCTGGCAGGTGCTGGGCCACGCCTTGCATCAACCGCAGGTGGCCGAGCTGGAAACGGTGCGGCGGCAAGACAACCCGCTGGAATGGCTGGCGAGCAATCTGCATGTCGATCTTGGGCCCACGCTCACGATCGTGGAGCTGTCCATCCGCGGCAGCAATGCGCCGGAGCTGGTGACCGTGCTCGACGCGGTCATTGAGGCTTACGTGAAGGAAGCGGGCAGCGACGATCCCCAGGCCATGGCGAAAAAGATCAAGGAATTCAAGGAGAGGGCGGAAATGATGGAGGCACGCATGCCGCCGGCCATGAAAGCCAAGATGAAGCACATGTTGCACTCGGAGATCGCCGCGGCCGAGACGCCGCGGGTGCGTGTTTTGCAGAAACCCACAGCCTGGAAATGAGCGGCTGACTGCACTTTTCTCAAGAGCTGGCGCTGCGATAGCGCCGGAGAGCGAAGCGGAAAAACCAGCGGCTGCCGACCAGCATGATTCCGGCGACGGGGACCGTGAAGGCGACCAGCAGCGGATCTTCGAGCTTGCGAATCATCACGCCGGCCGGAACGTTGACCACGACCAGCACCGGAATGACCCAGGTGAAAAAGCGGCCCAGCGGCCCCGCGAAGCGGCCGGCAAAGATCTCCTTCGGATAACGCGCCAGGCTGGTAAAGAGCCACCACAGCTCGTACAGGCTCTGGTTGCGCTTCATCCAGACCGACACGGACATCAACAAGACCAGCAAGCTATAGGCGATGGCAAGGCCGCAGAGAAAGAGCGCGGCAAAAGCCAGGGCCAGCCCCGCGTGAAACCGCCACTGCAGTTGCAGCAGGGCCGCCACCATGACCACCATGCCCATGCCCACGTTGCCGGCGCAGGACCAGTCGATATCTCGACAGGTGACCAGGAATTGCTCGTCAATCGGCTTGAGCAGATAAAAGTCCAGATCGCCGGTGCGGACCAGCTCGGCGAATTCGCTGCAATTCGACAGAAACAGGCCTTCAATCAGGGCCAGCAGCGTGAAATAGCAACCGACGAAGAACATGTATTCCGTTCGCGTCCAGGTGGCGACCACGGACGTCTTGGTAAAGATCGTCTCATAAAACGCCAGCACGATCGCCAGCCACAGGACCTCGACGAAGAGCTTGAGGAGGAAATTGCCCCGGAAAGCCAGTTCGCGCGCCAGGCCGTAGCGCGCTAGTGCGACGTACACTCGGAAATAGCGGGATAGACTTCGCATTTGTGTGCCTGTCAGCGGTCATTAGTCATTGGTCATTAGTCATTCGCCGAGCGAATGACTAATGACCAATGACTTCCCATTCAACCACCGTACGCGCTATACCGCCGCAGTCCGCGCCGGTACAGCCAGCGTGCCAGCATGATGAAAATCACAGCCCAGACAACTTCGCCGATCAGCCCGTAAACCAGCTCGCTGCCTTTGATCTTGCCGACAAAAACCGCCGCCGGGAAATAGGCCATGTACTGAAAGGGCAAACTCTTGAGCAGCCAGACCCAGAAAGGGGGCAGAAGATCGAGCGGAAACATCTGGCCGGAAACAAAGTAGCTAATGCCGTTCACGATGTAGAGAAACGACGTTACCTCCAGGAACCAAAAGCCGATCATGCCAATCGCTGCTTCAAAGAAGAAGCCGACGACAAAGGCCAGCAGCAAGGACAACAGGAAGGCCAGCAGCGTCAGGAAATCGGGGAACTTGTCGAAATACGAGCGGCACAAGAAGAACAACAGCGCATAAGGCAGGGCGGACGTCATGATGTACGCGGCCTTGTGTGCCGCCCGGTAGGACACTAGGTAGGCAATCATGTCGATTGGCTGCAACAGGTATTTCTTGAGCGTCCCCTCGCGGATATCGCGGGCGATCCCTGCCGCCAGGCCCGGCATGCTGGAGAACATGCGGCTGATGTGCACCAGCAGCAGGTAAGCGATCATCTGGTGAAGGCTGAAGCCGGCGAGCTGCAGCGGCTCCCCGTTCGAGCCGGCGCCGGCATAAATCGCCTCCCAGAGCAAGATCGTTGTGATCATCGGCAGAAAGCGCAGGAGCGTGGAGACGAAGAAGTCGCCGCGGTACGTCAATCGTTCGATCAGGGACACGCGGAAGATCTTGCCGTACTTGCGCAGGCCCTTGCTGAAGCGGGCACTCGGCGGCGGCGCGGCGACGCCGTTGGCAGATGCGTTCGGCTCCGCGAAGGCGACCTCAGCCGGCTGACTGATTGGCTTCATGGCGAGCCCCCGCCTCCTCGAAAACGCGAGCGATGATCTGGTCGAGCGGCGGATCCTGCACGCTCATGTCGATGACGGTATGGCGCTCGAGAATGACGCCCAGCACCTCGCCCACGCGCGTGCGCTCCACCTTCAGATCCACGACGGGTCCTTCCCGGCTGCAGATTTCCCCGAACCGCTCCAGGTTGTCCGGCACGCCGTCGCCGTCAAAGTGCAGCTTGACGAGCTTCGCTTGACCGAACATGTCCGTAATTTTCGCCAGCGGCCCATCGTAGATCACCTTGCCGTGGCTGATGACCAGCACACGCGCGCATAGGGCTTCGACGTCGCGCATGTAATGGCTGGTCAGCAGCATGGTCACGCCGCGCGTGGCGTTGTACTCCTTCAAGCATTTCTGAATCGTCGCCTGGGCCATGACGTCGAGCCCGATGGTCGGCTCGTCCAGCAGCAGCAGCCGCGGCCGGTGCAGCAGGGCCGCGATCAGCTCCATTTTCATGCGTTCGCCGAGCGACAGTTCACGCACCGGCTGGCGCACGAGCTGCTTGACCTTGAACAGTTCCGTCAAGTCGTCGAGCGTTTGTTGAAACTCGGCTGGATCAAGGGAATAAATTTCACGATGCAACTGGAAGCTGTCGGACGCCGGCAGGTCCCACCAGAGCTGGTTCTTCTGCCCCATCACCAGGGCGAACAGGCGGCGGAAAGCATCGGCCCGTTGCCAGGGCACGAAGTCGAGCACTTCGGCAGTGCCGCTGGTTGGATAGATCAGCCCGGACAACATCTTGAGCGTGGTCGTCTTGCCGGCGCCGTTCGGACCGAGGAAGGCGACCATTTCGCCAGGCTCGATGGTAAAGCTCACATCGTCAACGGCGCGCACCTCCTTGTATTCACGGCGATAGAGACCGCGCAGCGCGCCGAGGAAGCCTTCTTTCTTCTGGCTTACGCGATAGGTCTTGGTAAGGTTGACGGCCTTAATAATCGGCATGGACGGCCTATGCTGGAGAACAATGCACCCCATGAATTGTACACAGTGCTGCCAGCTCGTGCCTGATGAGGTGGGAGCGCAAAAGAAAAGGCCAGACAATTTGCCTGGCCTGGTTGCCTGACTGCACGCACTTGTGTCGCCTTTCGCTCCGCGAAAGGACGTTTCTTTCGCGGAGCGAAAGGCGACTTTACGTACGCGGCCGCCGAATGTACTTGTCCAGAAGAGCCTTGGCCGCGGCCGAGGTATCGGCCTCAGACTTGTTGGCTTTCTCCATCCTGGCCGCGCCCCCGGTGGCCTTGTCGGCTTCCTGGTTTTCCGGCCCGGACGCGGCCGCCATTTCCATAACGGTGCTGCCGGCGGGCACACCCTGGTTGTCCAGAATGGAGCTGCCGCCCGAAGGCGTCTCGCTGTCGCCCAGGGCCAGCAGCATGGCGGCCGCTTCTTCGTCGTCCGACTTGGCGCCTGCTTTGGTGGGCGGCACCGGCGTCGGCCGATCGACCGGCGTCGTGGTTTCAAGGCGCACGCCGAAGAGGAGCGGGCCTATCGTCAGCTTATCCTGATGCTGCAGCTCGCGTTCCCCCGAGACACGTTCGTCGTTGACAAACGTGCCGTTGGTGCTGTCAAAGTCCTTCACATAGACCTTGCCGCCGCGCAGGAATACGGAACAATGCCGCTTGCTGATGATCGAGCTTGCCGGCCGCAAGTTGCACTTGGGATCACGGCCAATCGTGAACTGGGGAATCGTGATGGGGATTTCTTTGCCTTCGGACTTGCCGGGCGTCAAAACGACCAGACTCAGCTTCATGTTACTTGGCCTCATTCCTTAGGGCGCAACTCTTCGCAGGGAATGTGCAGGGGTTCCATGCGAAGCCTGCCTGTACAGCAGCCGCTTCACCCGGACGGATCGGGATGTCCCATCCCGTTCTTGGGCCAGGAGAGGCACGCTCGGCTACTTTCCAGGCAGTCTTGTGCCGCGCTCTGCAACGGCCGGCATGAACGACATTCCGCCCGCCGGAGCGAGGTCCTCTTCATCCACCGATGTATTGGGGGGCGTTCACCATTCACGAGCGAGTGGTTTGCCACGCCGTGAAGATGGACCGAGTCATTTGTAAGTTTAGGCGCAGGGCAACTTCTTTGCAACTTGAAAATGATCGAATTCGCTTAACAATCAAAAAGCAGCCCTTGCGCCTGGCCTGGCCGGCGAAATTCGGCCGTGGAGAGGTTGAGGTCGCGCGCGCCGATACCGGCGCGTTTACGGGCCATGGTAAAGAGGTCCTTGATCGTTTCTGCCAGCAACCCTTCGCCGCGCATGCGTGAGCCAAACCGCGGATCATTCAACTTGCCGCTGCGTATCTCGCGCAGCCGGGCCAGGACCTTGTCCTTCTTTTCCGGGACGTTCTGGGAAAGCCATTGTTCGAAGATGGGAGCGACCGCCAGAGGCAGACGCAGCATGGTATAGCCGGCGAAACGGGCGCCGGCTTGCGCCGCCGCGGCGAGAATCGCCGGCATCTCGTGATCGGTCAGGCCGGGGATAATCGGCGCTACCATGACGCCCACCGGGACGCCGGCGCGCGACAATTCTTCGATGGCCGCCAGCCGACCGCTCGGCTGGGAGGCGCGCGGCTCCAGCGTCCGTCCCAGTTCGCCGTCGAGCGTGGTCACGGAAAGAAAAACGACCACTGCATCATGACGCGCCAGCTCAGCCAGTATGTCCAGGTCGCGCGTGACGAGGTGGTTCTTGGTAATGATGGCGACTGGATTGCGAAACTCGGCCAGCACTTCCAGGCAACGCCTGGTCAGCTGCAAGCGGCGCTCGACGGGCTGGTAAGGATCCGTCACGCCGCTGATGCCGAGCACTTGAGGCGGCCACCGGGGCGCCGCCAGCTCGCGGCGGAGCAATGCCGGCGCGTCTTCCTTCACCAGGATTTTGCTCTCAAAGTCCAGACCGGCGGAAAAGCCGAGATACTCATGGGTGGGCCTGGCATAGCAATAGGCGCAGCCGTGCTCGCAGCCGCGATAGGGATTGATGCTGGCACTAAAACCCACGTCCGGGCTGTCGTTCGTGGCGATGATGGAGCGCGACGTATCTTTGAGAAACTGCGTCCTGGGGCCGGGCTGATCCTGAACTTCGTCTTCCAGCTCGGCCTCGTAGCGCAAGCGCTCAAAGCGGTTGGGCGGATTGATGGACACGCCGCGGCCGTGCGCGGCATGGTGAGGGCTGGTCATTCTGTTCCTTCGGTAGGGTTTCGTATTGTCGCCCTTCGCTCCGCGAAAGGATGTGCTGTCGCGCAGCGAAAAGCGACACTACGGTTCCTTCTTATGGTTTTCGCGGCTCGCCATTCGCCTTGCGGAACAGCGCATCGGCGCGGTCGGCCTCTTCCGGAGTGATGACGCCGTCGCCGTTGCTGTCGATGCGCTGAAAGTCTTCCTTGGTGCCTAGAAACTCCCGGCGCGTCACGACGCCGTCGCCGTTACGGTCCATCTTGCGAAACCAGACGGGGCCGCGCGTGGGCGGCGCCGTTCTACGGTCGGCCCCGGCGCTCGTGCCGTCCGGCGCGGCGCCGGCCCCGGGGAAGCCGCCCGGCTGACCCTGCGTCAAAAGAAGATCAAATTGGTGCGGGATATCCTCGCGCAGCAGCATGCCTTCCGGCCCCTTGGCCCAGGGCGACAGCATCGGCCAGGCCGCGTTCAGCTCGCTTTGCCGGAGCCGGCCGTCGTGATAAACATTCAGGATTTCAAACAAACTTTTCCCATGATTGGTGATCATCAGCACCGTGCAGCTGTGCACGGCATCGTCCAGCAGATCGAGATACGCGGCCAGCTCCTTCTCGTACAACTTGCCGTCGCCGTTGCGGTCGGCCGAGAAGAACAGCGGCTGCAGAAACGGGTTTTGCTCTCCCTGAGTTTGGTCGAGGTAGCCACGCTTCGTCACATCCGCGGTCTTGAATTGTTCGAGAATAAACGGCTTCAACGATTGAAAGCCGGCGACCGAGCCGGCTCCGGTTCCCAGGTCAATCGATACGTTGGCAAAATTGGCCGCCAGCGAACCGCTCTGGATGCGCCGGGTTCCGGAAACAAGCGGGCCGAGGGGATCGTGCAGATACAAATAGCCGGGACTTGGCAAATAGCCGCCCAGCTGCACGATGACTTCCAGGTCAGGCGCTTGCACGCGCAGCCACTTCCCCAATTCCTTAAGATCGAGCTCGCCGTCATGATCGCTATCGAGCTGATCGAAGATCTGCTTGTCGATCGCGATCTCCGTACGGCTGAGTTTCTGGTTCTTGTCCTTGTCGTAACGCATGAGCAAGGCGTAGGCCAGCCGCGTGGGCGTGTCGCCTTCCGAGGGCAGCAGGAAGGGCGCCTCGTCGGTGAGGAGTTCCACCCTATCGCGGGGGGCCATCATGCCGGGCGCGTCGGCGCTTTGCGTCGGCACAATTTCCTCACGGTCGATGACCTCGTCGTCGTTGAGGTCGAGCTTGCGCAAGGAGGCCGCGGCTGCCAGCAGCTCGTCGCGCGAGAGCTGGCCGTCCTTGTTGCGATCGAGATGCCGAAACAGGGCGGAGGTCAGGGCGTCGGACCGCCTGCTGCGGTCGCGGATAAAGGCCAGCAACGGCTTGGCGCCGGAAAGCGACTCTCGGTAATACCGGGCCAGGCCGGCGCGCTTGACCTTGTCGGCGACCAGGCTCACTTCCTGCATCGGCTCGCGGCGGCGGCTCGGAGCGTTGGGGTCGAGATAATTGCCTTGCAAGAGCTGAAGGAGGACCGCCGGCTTGGGAGCCCGATCGATTTCCGCCTGGCTCAGGACGCCGTTGCCGTCGAGATCGAGATAATTGAAAAGCCGGCCCATGAAATCATCCCAGGCGTCGCGAAATGGCTTGCCGCCGATTTGAATGTGCAAGCGAAAGATGACAGGCCGGCTGTCCGCCAGGAATACGATGTCCTGCACATCGCGGGCATTTGCGGCGGACGACGCCCCGTCGGCGGCGACGAAAGACTGACTGCCGACAAGGAGCCAGGGCAAGAGCACGGCCATCAGCAAAAGCGGCAGCAATGCGTGCTTCA
This sequence comes from Gemmataceae bacterium, assembly GCA_035939715.1. Lineage (GTDB taxonomy): Bacteria > Planctomycetota > Planctomycetia > Gemmatales > Gemmataceae > DASZFN01. The sequence continues at coordinate 16,595 of DASZFN010000306.1, forward strand.
CAACCATCCTCTCGGCCTGCGCCATGACGTGGGAATAATCAACGCAGCGCCCCGAGCTAGTATGCGAACGCGCCTTATTGTAATCTATCGCTGGGCGAGTTGCCATAACCGCAAGGTCGGTCTTTTATCTTTCTTGTTGAAGGGGTGATGGCCAATGAAAAAGCAAATAACGCTGGGCATGTCGATCATCGCTACCGCGCTGGCTGTTTGGGGATGTAACGACGCCGCCAGGCCTGTCGCTCAGTCCACCACACCAACGGCTGTTGCGCGGGGAGCAAAGCAATCCCCTGCACAGCCCGCGCCTACAGCTGAGGAAGAAGCGGAAATCAAGGAAAACCTGGCCAAGCTCAGTCCGGAAGATCGCAAGTTGGCGGACGCGCAGCGCTTTTGCGCAATTGATGAGGATCATCGCCTTGGGGAAATGGGCGTTCCGTACAAGGTCATGATCATGGAGCAGCCGGTACTTCTCTGCTGCAAGGGTTGTGAAAAGGACGCGAAGAACAAGCCGGAGAAGACCCTGGCGAAGGTCAAGGAACTAAAGGCAAAAGTCGCCGCTGAGGCCAGTAAAGAGAAGAAGTAGTTAATGCCGGAGCTCCGGATTCTGATCCTGACCGGGTCCGGTCAGGATCAGAGTCCTGATGGAATCGCTATTTCACTCCGACGGCATACAAATTCTTGAACCCGCGAAGATAGATCCGGCCGTTGGAAATGGCCGGTGAAGCCGTGATCTCATCGGCGACCTGGTTGCTGGCCAGCAGCTCAAATTTCGGTCCAGCCTTGACCACGCTTACCACGCCGTCCCGTGCGGTGAGGTAAATCTTGCCGTCGGCGTAGACGGGCGAGGCGCGGTGCCGGCTGCTGTGTACGCGCTGGGTGTAGTGTTCCTTGCCGGTTTTCGCGTCCAGACAGGTCAGTGCTCCCCCCTCGCCGCACAGGTAGACCAAACCGTCATACACCAGCGGCGACGGCACATCGGGCGTGTCCTTCGGCTTGCGCCACAATTCGTATTCACTGCCGGCCTTGATTACACCGTGCGCATCCGGCTTGATGGCGACGACCGGCCCTCTTTTCGCCGTGGGCACGACGATGAGATCGGCTGTGACCACCGGAGAAGCCACAAAGCGCAGCGTGGGGTGATATTGCCTGTTCGGCTGCGGATTCAGGTCAGCCAGCCGCCAGATCTCCTCGCCGTCGCTCAGGCGGTGCGCGGTGGTGTAGTCGTTGCCGTGCACCACCAGGTACGAATCGTTGCCGTGGCGCCAGATGAAAGGCGAGGCATAGGAATGCTCGTTCTCGAAGCGGGCGTCGCCCTGGCGCTCGACCTTCCAGACTTCCTTGCCGGTGGCCTTGTCGATGGCCACGATCCAGTGTCCGCCGGAATGGAGATAAGCCATGTACAGCTTGTCCCCTTCGAGCACGGGCGTGATGTGGAAGCCATGCTGGATCTGGAAATGACCGTAGCGCTCCTGGCCGTTGAACTGCCAGATTTCCTTGCCGTCAAAGTCAAAGCAGGCGAAGTCGCCATTGGAATCGGAGGCATAGACATGTTTGCCGTCGGTGCACGGCGAGGCGGAAGCCGAATTGCCCTCGCCGCGCATGAACCGGCGATCGCCGCTGCCCAGCTTCTGTTTCCAAAGCTCTTTGCCGTCCGTGCCGACGCACAGCAGGACCAGGTCGTCCTTGTCCGCGCTGGTAAGAAAGATACGGTCGCCCCAGACCGCCGGCGTGGAACTGCCCATGCCCGGCATAGGAAGGGCCCACACGATGTTCTTCGTCCCGCTCTTAGTCGCGCTCCACTCCGCCGGAATGTTGCTTTCCTTGCACACGCCATCGTCGGCGGGCCCACGCCATTGGGGCCAGTTGTCGGCAAGGACAGAACCAGCACAGAGCGCGGCGCAGCACACCGCAAGCAAGCAGCAGACGGCAGTCGATCGCTTCATGGCAACGTTACCTCATTTACGGAGCGGCGAGTTTGCGGGCAGGATATTACCAGACTTTTCTAGCAGATTTGTCATGAAATTGCGATGAACTTCCGCGGACAATTAGCAGCTCTCCTTAACGAAGCGCTCCGTGTGCTCTGCGCGAGCGTTCATTTCTGGACATCTCCCTTCGCGTCAGTCGCCGGCGGCACATAGCCGGTCTCGAAGACTTCATCGATTACCTGCGGCGCGATTCCTTGCGGGAGCGCGGAGCCAACACCTTGATCCGCGCCATCGACCCGGACATGCGTAGCCACGTCTTGCAACATATTGACATCGACCAACGGAGCAGGCGTACCGGCGCGCGCGTGCTCGGCCAGGGCCTGCAGCACATGCACGTTCGGGTAGTCCGCGCCGGCGTCGGTCAGCCAGGTGTAGGCGGCCGTGCGGATGACGAGCTGGCCCAGCTCATCGATCTTGATCTCCTTGACGCCGGCCCAGGGCAAGCAATCGCCGCCCTTGTGGATGCCTTCGCGGTCCGCGCGGAGCGTGCCGAAGTAAACACTCTCGTCTGCGGACAAGGACGCGACGCAATCGGGCAGAAGGGTTTTCAGCGTTTCACGCTGCACGATGGCCCACAATTCCTTGATTCCTGGTAGACGGCTGCCAAAGCGCAGGCGGAAGTCGTCTTTGCGGATCAGCAGATAACTCCTGCCTTCCGGGTTTTGGCTGCGGCGGATGGTCGCGCGCACGGCGCCGCGCAGCGATCTGGGATAAAGCTCGCGCCGCGTCGCTCCCTGCACCAGCGCGCGCACCCGATCCCAGCGCACCACCTGCACGCGGCTGCCGTGGGTCGTCACCAACCCGCCCGGAAAAACGAGCACCCGGCTGTTTCGTCGCCGCCACAGGCGCACCGTGCTGCCGAGCCCATGAAGGAAGATCCCCGTGCCACCCACGATGAAGGCGAGCGCAAGGATCATGGCCTTACCGCCGTGCTGCTCGGCGAGCAACACGTACAGCATCCAGCCGCCGACCGCCAGCATGCCGCCGCCGAAGAGCACGCGCGCCACGCCGTTGATGGCAATGTCCAGGAGGCTCAGGTCCATCTTGAATTCGGCGCTCGGCGGGCCGAGCTGATCCAGCTTGTTTGCGACGTCGTCGGTTAGTTCGAGCGCCATGGGTCACCCGCGGTGGTTCGCTAGCTTGAGAATAGTCAGCTGATCTGCCGCATTTCACCTGCCGCTCTCACGAGCTTCCGGAATTGCTCATACACGTCCAGCTTAGGATCATCCC
>DASZFN010000307.1:0-1886 GCA_035939715.1 Gemmataceae bacterium
TAGACTGAACGCTCCGAGGCAGAGCCCGTTCAATCATTTCGTTTTCGGGAGTCTGGACAATGAACTATGTCCGCCGGCTCAGAGTGGTCGGGGCCCTTCTGGCCCTGCTAGCCATCATCACGACTTCGCATCTTTGGGGAGGGCCCGCCAAGCAAGTGGTCGGCAAGCGAGCAACCCGCGCGCATAACCACGCGCCGGACCCGGCCGATGCGGGCTTCACGGATGACCTGGCGGAATCCAAGTTTGCCAAGGGCGGCATGGTCACCTACCGCACGACCGACGGCGAGACATTCTTTGCAGTGCAGCTCAAGCCGAAACTGGAGAATGCTCCGGACAAACCACGCGACTACGCCATCGTGGTCGATATCTCGGCCAGCCAGGCCGGCGGCCCGCTGGCCAATGCCCGGCTGCTCAGCGCCGAAGTAATCCGCTCGGCACGCGACCAGGACCGCATCGCCCTTTGGAAGATCAATACGCCGAAAGTGACCGTGAACCTGGTCTCGGGCGGTTTCCAGGCGCCGCGCTCCACCGAAGTCGCCGAGGCCATGGACAAGCTGAAACAGGAAGTGCCGGCCGGCGATACCGATCTCAAGGGCGGCTTGCAAAAAATCCTGGACAGCTTCAGTAATTCCGGCGATCGGCAGCAGGTCATCCTCTTCCTGGGCGACGGCATGAGCGTGCACAACCCCATTACCAACGCCGAGCGCAGCCGGCTCTGCGAGGAAATGAACAAGCACAACGTCGCCTTCTTCCCGGTGCCGCTCGGGCCGCAGCTCGATCCGAAGAATCTGCACGGCATCGCCACCGGCAGCGGCGGCAGCGTCGTGCGCCTGCTGCCCACGGACAAGCCGGCCGACACGGCCAAGCGCCTGAACGAGGCCGTGGCCACGCCGGTCCTGTATCCGAAGGCAATCAAATTCTCCGCCGAGGTGGCCGAGTTTTTCCCGACTGTTCTGCCCCCGCTGCGTGCCGATGCCCCGACCTTGCTGGTCGGCAAGCTCAAGGGCGGCGACAAGCTCTCTTACACGCTCGAGGGGACAGCAGCCGGCAAGGACGTGCGCCTCGAGGGTTCGGAAGCAATCGCGGCGCCTGAGGCGGATAACTTCTTCCTCATCAGCATGGTCGATCAATGGAAGAATGCCAAGGACCAGCCGGCCATGACCCGCGCCGATCGGGCGCTCGCTTCGTACTTCCAGCAGACGCAACTGGCCCGGGACAACCTGGTCGCCGAGGCCGAGTGGGCGCTCGGTCAGGACAAGCTCGAGGCGGCCCAGGACCTGTTCCAGAAGGCAAAACGCATCGATCCCGAGGACACCGAAGCCGCCGCCGGCCTGAAGATCGTGGAAAAGATTCGCGGCGGCGCCATTAACAAGAAGCAATTGAAAGAACAGCTCGCCCAGGCGGAGAAGGACGGCATCCAGAACAGGCTGGCCCAGGCCGGGGGCCAGGCGCCGCCTCCGCCCCCCGAAGGCGCACTGGCGCCACCGGTTGAGCAAGAAAACCTCATGCAACAGCAACGGGCGCGCATGCAGGTCGAACAGCAGCGCGTCACCGGCATGGTGGAAGACGCCCAGCGCGAGGCGCGGCGGCTGCTGACCACCGATCCGGACGGGGCCCACGACCTGCTGAAGCGAACCTACCTTGCCATCCGCGACAACCCCGATCTCAACGACGCCACCCGTCAGCTCCTGAGCAATCGCCTGGAGACGGCGCTGCGCAGCGTCGATACGCAAGGGGTCCGCATCAAGGGCCAACTGGCGCAGCAGCTTCGCGAGGCAGCCGATGCCCGGCGGCGCTTCGATTCGGAGCAGGCCAACGTAACCGAGAGCGAGCGCATCAAGCGGCGCATGCTGCAGTTTTCCAACCTGATGGCCCAGGCCCGCTAC
>DASZFN010000308.1:0-15135 GCA_035939715.1 Gemmataceae bacterium
CTCTGGCAATTACGGGTGCTGCATCTTCGGCATTCGCCGGCTGGCAAGCGGCCTCGGCGCTGCTGGGATAGCGAATCCACACCCGACGCTCTTCTTCCTGGGCCTGCGTGTCGTCGGCTTCCTGCGCCACGCCGACCAAACGTCCCAGGGAGGAAACCGCTTCTTTCAACATAATGCGCACCCGTCGGGTAGAAAAAAGAACAACCCACTTGAACCGTAGTTTACTAGGGTGGCGGTGTCAAATGATGCGTGTTGGTGCTAGAACTTAGTGCTTAGAGCTTAGTAATCGCTAAGCACTAAGCTCTAAGCACTAAGGACGGTCGGATCATTGACTATTTCGCAATATCCAGCATGCCAACATCCGGCCAAATCTTCTTCGCCTTGCGCGTCAAATAGCCGCGGACCTCGCCGAAAGTTTGCATGCGCAACACGCGCTCGGCGGTTTCGCGGGCGACCGACAGGGTGGTGCGGCGAATCAGTTCCTTGAGCGGCGGCACCAGCGCCGGGCTCATGCTGAAGCGGCGCAGGCCCATGCCGAAGAGCGGCAGGAAGCAGCGCGGCCGGCCCGCCATCTCACCGCACAGCGTCACCTCTCGGCCGTTCTCATCGCAGGTGCGGATGACCTGGTTCAAGAGCCGCAAAATGGCCGGGCTGAACGGCTCACAGAGATGAGCCACCTTGGGGTTGTCGCGGTCGGCGGCCATGACGTACTGGATGAGGTCGTTGGAGCCGATGCTGACAAAATCCACTTCCTTGAGGATCGCGTCAATGCACAAGGCCGCGGCCGGCACCTCGACCATCACACCGAGCGGCATGTCCTCGGCAAAGGACACGCGCTTGCGGCGGAGCGACTGCTGCACGCGCAGCACCATGCGCTTCAGGCGCTGCACCTCCTCGAGCGTGCTGATCATGGGGAACAGCAGCTTGACCCGGCCGTAAACGCCCGCCCGCAGAATCGCGCACAACTGCGTCTGGAAGAACTCCGGATGGGCGGTGCTCAGGCGGATGCTCCGCCAGCCCATGAAGGGATTCGCTTCGCGCTGATCGCCCAGATATGGCACCTGCTTGTCTCCGCCCAGGTCCAGCGTGCGAATCGTGACGGATTGCTCCGGCGACGCCTCGATTACGGCGCGGTAAACGGCGAACTGATCGTCCTCGTCCGGGACGCTGGCGTGCGTCAGGAAGAGATATTCGGTGCGGTACAGGCCGACGCCGAGGGCGCCGACCTGCATGGCCAGCTCGGCGTCCGCAGGGCTGTTGACGTTGGCCAGCAGCTCCACCTCGATGCCGTCGAGCGTCACCGCTTTCTGGTCGCGATTCTCGATCAGGCTGTCGCGCAGGTGCACATACTCGCGCTGCAGCTTGCGGTACGCGGATTCGACCTCGCGTCCCGGGTTTAGATAGACGTGTCCTTCGCGGCCGTCGAGGGCGACGAGATCGCCTGTTGCGGCTTCCCGGGCAATGCCGCGAATCCCTGAAACCGCGGGAATGCCCAGCGAACGCGCCAGAATGGCGGCGTGTCCTGACGTGCCGCCCGTTTCGGTGATGATTCCCGCTACATGCAGACGGTCGAACGCCAGTGCCTGTGACGGCAAAATCTCGGCGGCAATGAGGATCACCGGCTCGCTCACGTCGAGCTGCTGGCGTGTCTCTTCCAGGGACAGATGGGCCGCGATGCGCGTGATGATGTCGCGCAGGTCCGTCATGCGCTCCTTGAGGTAATCATCCTTGATCTGCGCGAACAGCGTGGTGTATTCGTCCAGGGCCTCTTGCAAGGCCGTGCGGGCATCGACGTGGCGATTGAGGATGGCGGCCTTGACCCGGCCGATCAACGCCGGATCGCGAAGCAGCACCCGATGCGAGCGAAAGATGGCGGCCTCGTCCTCGCCGACCTGCTTGCTGACGCGGCCGATCATGTTGTCCAGTTCCTGGCCGGCGGCGGCGCAGGCATCGTCGAGCCGTCGGACTTCACTGGACAGGGCGGCGACTTCAAGCTGATGCGGATCGCGGCGCGACAGGGTATCGTCGAGAATAAACGCGCGGGCAACAGCCACTCCCGGCGATACGGGCACTCCTTTCTTCATTCTGGTAATTTAACAAGAAATCGACGGTTCGTCATTCGTCATGGGTCATTGGTCTGCGCGTCTCGTAGAACGGAATTCATTCCGTTCAGCATCGGAACGGTCCGTTGAACGGAATGAATTCCGTTCTACGAGTATGCTGACGAATGATCCATGACCCGGAGGCAGGTTGCAAACCTGCCCTACGAACGGCCCGCGGTATCTTGAATCGATTCGCCGAGCGCGTTATTCTTGCAGCGCTCCCACGATTGGCCCCCATGCCATTCCGACAGTCCGGCCTGCCAACTCAGCACAAGGAAGGGCTTACCTGTCTAGCATGCGGCGGTCGGGTGCCATCATTGCCGCAGTGCAGGCCGATTGACTAATCGTGGACATTTTGTCCGTCGCTTCGGGTCTTCTCTATTCCTTTTGCTATCAATCGGTTGTAGTGACCGTCCAGGCGGATGCCGGGAATTTTGACGAATCCAATCTACCTTCTCCGCATCTAATCGTTAGCCCGGCTTAGGCATAGGAATTGCCTAAGAGGGTAAGGAATGCGACCCGGGGTGACCCCGTTCAATTCGTCCAGCTCGTTCACTCGCCTCACTACGGGAACATTCCAAGGAGAACCGCAATGGACTTCAATCGCTTCACCGAAAAGGCCCAGGAAGCACTGGCGGAATCGCAACGTCTAGCAACCCGGCTGGGACATCAGCAGGTCGAGGCCGAACACCTGCTTCTGGCCATGCTGGACCAGGATCAGGGGCTCGCCCCTGCGATCTTGAACAAAGCACAGGTCCCCGTCGATGCGGTGAAGCTACGCATCCATCGCGAACTGGAGCGGCTGCCGCGCGTCAGCGGGCCGTCGGGCGAGCCGGAGCAGATCCATGTCGGGCCGCGCCTTAATCGCGTCCTGGTCCAGGCCGAGGACGAAACCAAGCGGCTCAAGGACGAGTACATCTCCATCGAACATTTGCTTCTGGCACTGACCGACGATAAGGGCGCCGCGGGACGGATTCTGAAGGAATTCGCCGTCACGCGCGACAAACTGATGTCGGCCCTGCAAGAAGTGCGCGGCCATCAGCGCGTCACGTCGCAGAATCCCGAGGGCACCTACCAGGCGCTGGAGCGCTATGGTCGCGACCTGACTCAGCTTGCTCGCCAGGGCAAGCTCGACCCGGTCATCGGCCGCGATGAAGAGATCCGCCGGGTGATCCAGGTGCTGTCGCGGCGCACCAAGAACAACCCGGTGCTGATCGGCGAACCCGGCGTCGGCAAAACCGCCATCGTGGAAGGGCTGTCCCAACGCATCGTCCGCGGCGATGTGCCCGAGGGGCTCAAGAACAAACGCGTGGTCGCGCTCGATATGGGTGCGCTCATCGCCGGCGCCAAGTACCGCGGTGAATTCGAGGAACGGTTGAAGGCGGTCTTGAAGGAAGTTCAGGAATCGCAGGGCGAGATCGTCCTCTTTATCGATGAACTGCACACGGTCGTGGGCGCGGGCAAGGCCGAGGGCGCCATGGACGCGGGCAACCTGCTCAAGCCCATGCTGGCCCGAGGCGAATTGCATTGCATCGGCGCCACCACCCTGGACGAGTATCGCAAACACATCGAGAAGGACGCCGCCCTGGAACGGCGCTTCCAGCCGGTGATGGTGGATCAGCCTTCTGTCGAGGACACGATCTCCATCCTGCGCGGCCTCCGCGAGCGTTATGAAGTGCATCACGGTGTACGCATCAAGGATTCTGCCCTGGTCGCCGCGGCGGTGCTATCCAACCGCTATATTTCCGACCGCTTCCTGCCGGACAAGGCCATTGACCTGGTGGACGAGGCGGCGGCCAAGCTGCGCACCGAGATCGATTCGATGCCCACCGAGCTGGACGAGATTTCCCGCCGCGTCATGCAACTCGAAATCGAGCGCGAGGCCCTGCGGAAGGAGACCGATCCGGCTTCCAGGGAACGGCTGGCCAAACTGGAAAAGGAGTTGGCCGAACTGAAATCGGAAGGCGATGCCCTGAAGGCCCGCTGGCAAGCGGAAAAGCAGAATGTCCAGCACCTGCGCGAGCTGCGGGCGCAGATCGAGCAGACCAAGACGGAAATCGAGCAAGCGGAACGCGCCTATGACCTGAACCGGGCGGCGGAGCTGAAGTACGGCAAACTACACGGCCTGGAACGCGAACTGAAGGGTGAGGAAGAACGCCTGGCCCAGCAAAACGGCGCTGCCCGGCTCATCAAGGAAGAGGTGGACGAAGAGGATATCGCCGAGGTGGTCGCCCGCTGGACGCACATCCCCGTGTCCAAGCTACTGGAAGGGGAAGTGCAGAAGCTGCTTCACCTGGAGGACGAACTTCACCTGCGCGTCATCGGCCAGGACGAGGCCGTCAAGGCGGTTGCCGAGGCCGTCGTGCGAGCCCGCTCCGGTTTGAAAGATCCGAACCGGCCCATCGGCTCGTTCATCTTCCTGGGACCGACCGGCGTCGGCAAAACCGAGCTGGCCCGGGCCCTGGCGGAATTCCTGTTCGACGACGAGAGGGCCATGATCCGCATCGACATGTCCGAGTATCAGGAGAAGCACACCGTCTCCCGGTTGATCGGCGCCCCTCCGGGCTATGTCGGCTTCGAAGAAGGCGGCCAGCTTACCGAAGCGGTGCGCCGCCGGCCGTATTGCGTGATCCTGTTCGACGAGATCGAGAAGGCGCATCACGACGTGTTCAATGTCCTGCTTCAGATTTTGGACGACGGCCGGCTGACCGACGGCCAGGGACGGACAGTTGATTTCAAGAATACAATAGTGATCATGACCTCGAACATCGGCAGCCCGCGGATTCTCGAATACCGCGGCGCTTTTGCCGGCGTGGGCTACGAGCGCATGAAGGAAGCCGTCATCGAAGAGATGCAGCGGCATTTCCGGCCGGAGTTCCTCAACCGCGTGGACGAGGTCATTGTCTTCCATTCGCTCACGGAAGAGCATCTGAAGAAGATTGTGGACATTCAGCTCGGCCGGCTGCGGCAACGGCTGGAAGAGCGGCACATCCGTCTCGAGCTCACGGACGAGGCCAAGACGCATCTGGTCAAGGTGGGTTACGATCCGAACTACGGCGCTCGCCCCCTGAAGCGGGCGATTCAGAAGGAGATCGAGACCGCCATCGGCCGGATGCTCCTGCAAGGCGAGATCCGCGACGGGCACACGGTCATCGTGGATTACGACGAAGACAAGAGCCGGCTCACCTTCACGCCGGAGACGGAGCCCGCCATGGCTGGAGTCGGCTGAGTGGTCATTGGTCATTAGTCATTCGCGAATGACGAATGACCAATGACTAGTGACCAAATATCGCCTAAGAGGTGAGGTAAGCATGTGGCAAAAACGATCCCCACGCAAATGTCTGTTCCTGCCGGCGGCGGGCTCGTTTCATGATGTGATCTGGCAGCCGGCCGCGGACATTTACCGGACGCAGACGGGCTGGCTGGCCAAGTTCGACCTGGCCGGCATTAACCCGCAAGAGATTGAGGTAACCATTGAAGGCCGTCAGTTGACGGTGCAGGGCGTGCGCCGAGACTGGCTGATAGAAGAAGGATGTCATTACCACGCCATGGAGATTGCCTATACCCCGTTTGAGAGACGCCTGGAGTTCCCCGTGAGCCTGGACCGCGCGTCCATCCGAACCGACTACCAGGCAGGCATGCTGTTGGTGCGCATCCAACTGGAAGAGGAGAGGCTATGAGCGAAAACACCCAGGGGCTGGTTCATCTGCCGGTACTGCCGTTAAAGAACACGGTGCTGTTCCCCTACTTGCTGCTGCCGCTTACCGCCGGCCGGCCCGCTTCGGTCGCGGCGGTCGATGCGGCCCTGGCGACCGAGGACAAGAGCATCCTCATCGTTGCGCAACGGGATGGCAACAACGAGCAACCGGCGTCCCAGGACGACCTGTTCACCATCGGCACCCGCGCGGTCATCAAGAAGATGGCCCGCGCCGACGAAGGCGTCCAGATCATCGTGCAGGGCGTAGAGCGCGTGGTGCTGGTGCGCGTCGAGCAAACAACGCCCTATTTGAAAGCCGTGGCCCGGCCGCATCCGTTGCCCGACGACACGGGGACCGAGGTGGAGGCGCTCCACCGCGCCGTCCTGGAGCTGGCGGCCCGCGCCCTTTCTCTGGCGCAGCCGCAGACGCCCATCGACCTGAGCCAGCTCCTGGCCCAGGCGCGGGAGCCGATCCAGATCGTCTACCTGATCGCCTCGATGCTGAGCCTGGACCTGCAAAAGGAGCAGCAGCTTTTGGAAGCCGCCACCGTCGTGGACGCTCTGCGCCTGCTGCACCAGCACCTGTCGCACGAGGTGCAGGTTCTGGAATTACGGCAGAAGATCACCAGTGAAGCGCAAACGGAGATGTCCAAGCAGCAGCGCGAGTACATGCTCCGCCAGCAGCTCCGCGCCATCCAGCAGGAGCTGGGGGAGCAGGATCCGGAGAAGGCAGAAGTAGCGCTGCTCCGCGAGCGGTTCGACAAGGCCGAGCTTCCCGAGCATGTCCGCAAGGAAGCCGAGCGCGAGCTGGGCCGGCTGGAAAAGCTGCCGCCCGCGGCGCCCGATTACCAGTTGACGCGCAGCTATCTCGAGCTGGTCCTGGAATTGCCCTGGCGCAAAGGCTCCGAGACCGTCATCGATATCCCGCTGGCCCGCCAGGTCCTCGACGAGGGCCACTACAACCTGAAAGATGTGAAGGAGCGCATCCTGGAGCACCTCGCCGTGCTCAAGCTCAATCCGGAAGCGAATGCGCCGATCCTGTGCTTCGTCGGCCCACCGGGCGTCGGCAAGACATCGCTGGGCCAGTCGATCGCGCGGGCGCTGGGGCGCAAGTTCGAGCTCACCAGCCTGGGCGGCCTGCACGACGAGGCCGAGCTGCGCGGTCATCGCCGCACCTATATCGGCGCTATGCCCGGCCGCATCATCCAGGCGATTCGCCGCGCCGGCGTCAACAACCCGGTGCTCATGCTCGACGAGGTCGTCAAGCTCGGCCGCGACTACCGCGGCGACCCGTCCGCGGCCCTGATGGAGATCCTCGACCCGGCCCAGAACAAGGAATTCCGCGATAACTATCTCGACTTGCCGTTCGACCTGTCCAAGGTCTTCTTTATCGCCACGGCCAACACGCTGGACACGATCCCGCAGCCGCTGCTGGACCGCATGGAGCTCCTGCGCCTGGCCGGCTACAGCGAGGACGAAAAGCTGCAGATCGCCCGCCGCTTCCTGCTGCCTCGGCAACTGACACAATCCGGACTCAAGCCCGAGCAACTGACCATTCCGGACGAAACGGTCAAGCGGCTCACTCAGTGTTACACGCGCGAGGCGGGCCTGCGGCAACTGGAGCGCGCCCTCGGCCGCCTGTGCCGCAAGGTCGCCATCCGCTTCGCCGAAGGCCATACCGAGCCCGTCACCGTGAAGCCGGAAGACCTGGCGGAGCTGCTCGGCCCGGAGCCCTTCTCCGTGGAGCACCTCCGACAGCAGATGCCGCCGGGCGTGGTCACCGGCTTGGCCTGGACGGAGGCCGGCGGCGATGTGCTGTACGTGGAAGCCACGCTGCTCCCCGGCGGCCGCGGCCTGACGTTGACCGGCCAGCTCGGCAAGGTCATGCAAGAGTCGGCGACCGCGGCGCAGAGCTACGTCTGGTCCCACGCCGACGAGCTGGGCATTGACCGCAATCTCTTTCGCCGCGCGGGCGTGCACATCCACGTGCCCGCGGGCGCCGTGCCCAAGGACGGCCCGAGTGCCGGAGTCGCCATGGCGACGGCCCTGACCTCGCTCTACACGCACCGGCCGATCCGCAGGGACACGGCCATGACCGGCGAGATTTCCCTGACCGGGCTGGTCCTGCCCGTCGGCGGCATCAAGGAGAAAGTCCTCGCCGCCCATCGCGCCGGCGTCCGGCAGGTAATCCTGCCCAAGGATAACGAAAAGGACCTCCGCGACATTCCGGAATCGGTCCGCCGCGACCTGCATTTCGTGTTCGCCGAACGGATGGATGAAGTGATCGCCGCGGCTATACCGGCACTGGCGGAGAACCTGGCGGAGGCCGTGGCTATCTGAAAAAAGAGCCGGGCCGCTGACCTGCTTCAGGGAATAGCATTTGGGGAACCGCCCTGGCTTCTGCAGGCTCTGAACGGCGCAGCTGCAAGTCATCGCATGGAAAGCTACGAGCCGGGAAACTCTGGGCTCCCCGGCTCGTGTTTTTTCAATGGCGGGCTGTCTACTTGTCTCCGCCCGACTTTTTCTTTGGCGGCGCGGTATCGTCATCTCCGCCACCGGACTTTGCTGCGACAATCTCTCGGAGTCTAGCTTTTTGCGCAGCCGTCAGCACTTTGCTCATTTCCGAGCGTTCCTTCTTCCGCAGCTGATCTATCTGCGACTGCAAATCGTCGATTTTTGTCTTATATTCCCCTTCAATCGAATAGATTTGTCTTTTTTGATCATCGCTCAACCCCAGCTTGGACCAGTTTGCCGGGAGCCTCCCCTGGCCTTTTGGCTTCGGATCATCACCGAACAACAGGCCTCCCCCGATCAAAGCCACAGCCAGCATCCCGCCCAGTACGAATCGCATTCTGCTCATGGACATTCTCCAAAATAGACCAAAGTGGCCCGCGCGGATTTGCCACAATATTCCCCGCTCGGATGCCTTTCTCTGCATGGAGGACAGATCATCCATGAAAGCAGGAACGATTAAAATCTCGGATCGCTAGCTTGTCAAATAAAAAAAATGAAAAAATGCGTATTCATTGAACTTAGGGCTTGCGTGTGGCGAACAACGACTTACGTACTGTTCAGGCAATTCTGGAAAGCGGCAACCTGATGAGCGTCCCACATTTCTTTCAGTCATCAGAGCAGACCTGTGGCGTTGCCTGCTTGCGTATGCTATTCGCTGCGCTTGGTCTATCGCTCGATGAAGCTGCCATTGCGCTGTACTGTGGAGTAACCCCGCTCGGGTGCACGGTTCAGGACTTGATTCTCGGAGCGCGGGCCCTCGGATTCAACGCAGCGCAGTTAGCTCCCGTTGGTGAAGCTGCCGCTATCACAGCGTTGTCGCACGATTCGCCCTTTGTGGCTATGATAGATCTAGGAAGCTTGTATAGCGGCGGACCGATGCTTCAGTGGCATTACGTGGTGCCCTTAAGTTTGGCGCAGGACGAAGTTACTTTCCACGATCCAGCCGACGGCCCGAATCGGCGGGCCAAGGTGGACGACTTCTTGGCTGCCTGGGCGACCGCCGGCTACCGAGGAATGTATGGACCCCGTGAATCGTGTCCGCAATTACCTGGTGGACAACGTCGGCCATATGACCTATCCAGGCAATGCCTCGTTTGACCCCGATAGGCAACGCTGGCTCGTTCCGGTTCTTTGCCGGACTGCGCACGGTGCAGTCGTCGTTGGCGATATTGAGGTAGACCAGCAGGGTCACATCGTGTTCGCTCCGAGTCGCGAGGACTTGCTTACCCGATTGGGCGGGGCTTCTAACCAGACTCACTCCTAAGAAACACGACTGCCAAAGGCGGCAGAGTAAGACTCAGCGAATGCGGCCGCCCATGCGAGGCATCAGCAGTAGCCCAGACGCCGCCATCGTTGCCCATACCGCTGCCGCCGTAGTCGGCGGCATCGCTGTTGAGCATCTCTTTCCAGAAGCCGCCCCAGGGCACGCCGACCCGGTAATTCTCGCGCGGCATCGGCGTGAAATTGCAGGCGACCAGCACCGTCGTGCCCGTGGTCTTGCCGCGGCGCAGGAAGCTGAGCACGCTCTGATCGGAATCGTTGGCCACGACCCAGCCAAAGCCGGCGGCATTGAGATCGAGTTCGTGCATGGCCAGTTCGGATGTGTAAAAGCGATTGAGGTCCTCCACCCAGCGCTGCAGGCCGGCGTGCGGCGGGTCCTTGATCAGGTGCCAGTCCAGGCTCGATTCATGATGCCATTCGTTCCACTGGCCGAATTCGCCGCCCATGAAGAGCAGTTTCTTGCCCGGCTGGCCGAACATGTAGCCGTACAGCAGCCGCAGGTTGGCGAACTTCTGCCACACGTCGCCCGGCATCTTGGACAAGAGCGCGCCCTTGCCGTGCACCACTTCATCGTGCGACAGCGGCAGCACGAAGTTTTCTGTGAAAGCATAGAGCATGCGAAAGGTGAGCTGGTTGTGGTGAAAGCGGCGGTAGAGCGGGTCGCGCACCATGTAGGCCAGCGTGTCGTGCATCCAGCCCATGTCCCACTTGAGGCCAAAGCCCAAACCGCCTACGTACGTTGGCCGCGACACCATCGGCCAGGCCGTCGATTCTTCGGCGATCATCTGCACGTCGGGAAAGGTCTGGTACACGACCTGGTTGAGCCGCTGCAGGAGCGAGATGGCCGGCAGGTTCTCCCGGCCGCCGTATTCGTTCGGAATCCACTCCCCCTCCTTGCGTGAGTAGTCCAGGTAGAGCATCGACGCCACGGCATCGACGCGCAGGCCGTCGGCGTGATACTTGTCGAGCCAGAACAGGGCGTTGCTGGTGAGGAAGCTGCGCACCTCGTTGCGGCCGTAGTTGAAGATGTAGCTCTCCCAATCGGGGTGGTAGCCTTTCTTCGGGTCGGCATGCTCGTAAAGGTGCGTGCCGTCGAAATAGCCGAGGCCGTGCTGATCGGTCGGGAAGTGGGCCGGCACCCAGTCGAGGATGACGCCGATGCCGTAATGGTGCAGCGTGTCGATCAGGTACATCAGGTCCTGCGGCGTGCCGTAGCGGGCGCTGGGAGCGAAGTAGCCGGTGATCTGGTAGCCCCACGAGCCGTAGAAGGGATGCTCCATGACCGGCATCAGCTCCACGTGCGTGAAGCCGAGCTTCTTGACATGGCCCGCCAGCTTCAGGGCGATCTCGCGATAGGTCAGCGGCCGGCTTCCTTCTTCGGGCACGCGCATCCAGGAGCCGAGGTGGACCTCGTAGATGGAAATGGGTGAAGCAAGGCTGTTGCGCCGGCCGCGGTTCGCCATCCACTCCTGATCGGTCCACGGGTAATCGAGGTTCCACACGACAGAGGCGGTCTTAGGCGGCACCTCGCCGAAGAACGCGAACGGGTCGGCTTTGTCCACCTGGTAGCCGAGGTAGCGCGAGTAGATGTGGTACTTGTAAGGAGAGCCCTGCTCCAGCCCGGGCACAAACCCTTGCCAGATTCCCGAACTGCCGCGCGGCCGCAGATCGTGGCTGGCATTGTTCCAGCCATTGAAATCGCCCATGACGGTGACGCGCTCGGCGTTCGGGGCCCACACGGCGAAGCAGGTGCCGCGCACGCCGCCCACGGTCATTTCGTGGGCGCCGAGCTTGTCGTAAAGCCGGTGGTGCGTGCCTTCATTGAACAGATAGACATCGTGGTCGGTGAGAAGGCCGACGTCGTAACGCACCGGCTGGCCAGGCGCGGTCTCCGGCGCGGTTGTCATGACTGCCTGGGACGGTGTGCTCATACGCGGTGCTATCCTTGAAGGGCACGGAACGGCTTCTGTAATCGTTACAGATTAAATGAGCAGGCGTCATGCCAAGGAGGTAAGTTTCGGCATCTTCAGGGGTCAAGCACGCCGGTGGACGCGGTTTTAGGAGTTTTTTGCTCAAAACCTGGGCCGAGGAATAAATCGGCAAGGAATGGCATTCCTGCAGAGAGCACGATGTCCGGGATCGGGCTAATCCATCAAACTTTAACTTCCATGCGCTCTTCCTTCAGCACCTTGAGCAGCAGCGCGTGAAGGCCGGGGTCTTTGATGTGCTGGAGCGCCTGCGACGGGGTCACCCAGGCGCGCTCGCGCAAAAGGGATTCGGGATATTCCTCGGCCGACTCGGTGACTTCCATGAGGAAGACGGTGACATGGCAAGTGCTTCCCCATTTTTCGTAAACGTAGCTGCCGACCGGCTCCGGATTGAGGACACCGACGAGCCCGGCTTCCTCCCAGGCTTCTTGCAAGGCAATTTCCCTAAGACTCTTGCCCGCCTCCAGGCAGCCCTTGGGCACGATCCAGCGTCTGCCGCTGCTGGATTTCACAATGCAGATTTTTCCCGCCCTCAATGGAATGGCAGCTGATTGATAGATCATGCCCGGAAAGGATGCCATGAATCTCTCCATCGACGGGGGGTATTGTGTCCATACAACCTTAAGTATTGGCCTCCACGAAATTTGCGTCAATATCTCTATCGCAATTTTCATGCGAAATACACGGTTTGCACATAAATCGGTCCGCGAGAATATGGCCTAATTCGTCGAAACGGAGCCCGGCAGCAATGGTTTTCAGGTAATTGCAGCTGAAGTGCGCTGCCAGCGGCTGTCGCAATCGTCGCCATTGGGAACGATTCTAGACCGAGCGCACTTCGAGCCAGCGCTGCCGAACCTGGTCGGGCGAGGCCGTGCCCGTTGTGCCGATCTGCTGAATGGTGATGGAGGCAATCAGATTACCGAATGCCGCGGCCTCAGCCAGGCTTGTCCCCGAGGCGACGGCGCAGGCAATTCCCGCGCTAGTGCTGTCGCCGGCCCCGACAATATCGATCGGTCCCCGCACGGGGAAGCCGGGGACCTGTGAAACTTGCTCTTCGGTGCCGGGTAGCGCCAGGAGAATTCCCCGCTCTCCTGTCGTGCAGAAGACCGGGCGCTGCGTCTGGCGGGCCAGGCTCAAGGCCGCAGCCGGCAATCCTTGGGGATCAGTCTCCGAAAAGCCGGCCGCCTTGAGGCATTCGCTTCGGTTCGGCTTCAGGCTTACATGTTCGAATAGGCCGATACGGGCGCGACTATCCGCAAGAATCAGCTTCTCAGGTGCCGCCTTGCCAAGCTGCGCGATCCGCTGTCGAACGCGCTCGGTAATCACACCGCAATTCGCTTCGCTGACCTGGTCAAGCACGATCAGGGCGTCGAGCGATTGCCAATTTTCAGCCAGCGCCTGGAGGATTTGTCCCTCGGCGATCTCGGGCAGCGGAGTGCGGTTCTTGATATCCAGACGATTCAGCTCGCGCGGCGGCCGCCCCTCCTCATGAAACATCGGCTTGGTATAAGTCGGTGTCCGGAAGGATCTGTCGGTCACCGAGAAAAGGCAACGGGAGTCCACGACACGCAGGTCCGCGACAGCCTGGCGCAGTTCATGCCCCTCGCCGTCGTCGCCGAGCACTGCGAGCGCCACGACCTGCTTCACGCCCAGCGCGGCCAGATTGTTGATCACGGTCCCCGCCGCGCCGGCATGGGAACGCACGCGCGTCACTTGATAGGCGTCGAGTCCCGTCTCGAGAGAGGGCTCACTCAATTCCGCGGCAATTTCGAGATAACGGTCCAGAAACAGGTCGCCCACCACGCCGATGGTTAGCTCGGGCACACGGTCCAAAATCTGCTGCAAGGTTGCATCCGTCAGCATGACCCGGCTCGCTCAGTCTGGATTACCCTCGGCTTGCAAGGCAGCGTGGTAAAGCTGCGGCACCGTAGCGCGATGTTCCCCTTGCACGTAATAGCTTTCGCCGCCGTCGGCGACCGTCCGTGCCAGGATGGTCTTCCATGGCCGGTAGTAGTAACGCGGATCGCTCCGAGGAGCTTCCTGGCGCGTGTCTCCTTCCAGCGCCATGAGGTCAAAAACCGCGGTGGTGAAATGACGAACGGTTTTCCCCTCCTGATGGGCAACATTTCGCGCCATCGCCAGCGCTTTCAAGTAGACTTCTGGACCCATGACCGCGGAGCCGAAATTCAACAGCACGCCGCCTTCCAGAGCCGTGATACTCTGCGCGAAGATCAGGAAATCTTGATAGCTGGTCTGACCCAGGGCTGCGCCGTCGCAGTTGGGGTGTTCATGGAGAATGTCATAGCCGATGCCAACATGCACGGTAATCGGTACCCCTAGGCGGACGCCGGCAGCGAGCACGCTGATGTCCTTACGTGGGAACTCGCCGTTCAGAACGGCGCGGCCAAGCGCCTCTCCCAGGCCGAAGCCGGCTCGCGCCGCCTGGCGAATAGCGTCATTCATGCGCCCAGTCTCTTCCCACAGTCCGAACTCGCCCGTCTGGATATAGCGGGCGACGCTTTCCGTCGTGGCGCCGATCAGGGCGAACTCCCAATCGTGGATCGGACCGGCCCCGTTCATGGCAATATGACTAATGAGGCCGCGCTCCATCATGTCAATGAGATACCGCGAAACACCGGCGCGCAGCACATGCGCGCCCATCATGAGGATACGCGCGCGTCCCTGCTGCCTGGCTTGTGCCAGACGCTGGCCGAGCACTGTCATGACCGGATTGTCCAAGGAAGGGCGCGGCGTATCAAGGGGCAGCATGGAGGACAAATCCAGATCATGCCGCCGGGACGCCAGCGGCTGGATCCGCAAGCGCGTGCGATCGAAGGCGGGATACGGCATGATTCAACCTTTCTCGAAGAGAAAGTCGAGCAAGCGGCGGCCCTGGCGGTATTCAGGAATGACGATGTCTGCGCCGGCCTGGAGCAAACGGTTGCGCTTCCAGGCATTGACGCCGCGGCGCTTGACCTCGTCGCTGGCCACGGCCACGGCGACACCACCGGCCTGTTTGACTTCTTCAATTTCCACAAAGCCGTCGCCGAAGCCGAGCAGTTCCTCGCCGCGCAGATGGTGGTCGCGCAGGATGCGCTCGATGATCATCTTCTTGGAAAAACTCTGGTAATCATCGAGTGCGCCGTGGATTTGCGCGCCGAAGAAAGCGGACAGGCCCAGCAATTCCGCCTCCCGGCGCACATATTTCAAATCCGTGCCGCTGGCGAGGTAAAGGGACATGCCCCGGGCACGCAGGTCCTCAAGCAAAGCGTGGCTTCCGGGGACAGTCCAGTCTTCGGCGCTGGCGCGGCCGCTTTCCAAATTGGCAAGCCGGCTTTGGATCCGCTGCATGAGGAGATCGTGGTAGCGATGCTTGTACTCCAGCGGCTCGCGCGGTGTGGCGCCGCGGCGGCGGACCTCCTCGGCCAACTGCATCATCTGATAAATCGTCTGCCGGCCGTTGAGGCGCATGACAAAGTCTTCCACCACGGCCGTCAATTCGCGGTCGCTCTCGCGGGTGCCGGTGTCGCGCAAGACCTCGACCATCATGGGG
>DASZFN010000309.1:0-4743 GCA_035939715.1 Gemmataceae bacterium
GCCCCGGCAATCAGCGCCAGGTAGATGAGCGGCAGGAGCAACACGGCGAAGGTCACGAAAAGGATGCCGAGCCGGTAGGCCAGTGTCGAACGCACGCGTGGGAACTCGCCCTCGAAGGCATCCAGGATGGCTGCCAGCCGCTTCTTGGAGGAGAGCGGTTTGGCGGCCGGCCCTGCTGATGGTGACGGCGACGGCGGCGGCGCGGGGTCTACCGACGGCGGAGCGACCGGAACCTGCATGGCGCCCTTGCAGCGCGGACAACGGCAGCGCTTGCCGGCCAGGCTATCCTCGACCTTGAGCTGACTGTGGCAGGCCGGACAGGTCGTGGTGATGGACACGATGCAACCCCGGGCTGTGCGCTGTGCGCGCAGATGCTTTCAAAGGGGGCACACGAATAGGGAGACGCCCTATTGTCATGCACGCAATTGCAACGGTCAACCGATGATTGGACCATTTTCACCAATCTCCCAGCTCGTTATCATCTCAAGGATTTTCGCAATCATGGCGGCTGGATGCATTGAAGTTAAGGTCGTTGGAAAGCGCCGACCAGATCCAGCGTATGGGTGTAAATGGCCCACTCCCGATCCAAGATAGCCGATATGGCCACGACGATGGCCAAAAACAGGTTAGAATCCCCAGGAAATTGCCGAAGACGGGCAAGATGGCCAGCCTCTCTACTCCCTGGGTCCGCCGCGTGATCCGCCATGTCTTTGGCGGGCGGACGGTGAACGTGCCAGGTTAGCAGAATGGTTGGCAGCCTTGGCTGGCGCCGCGCATGCGGACCGGCAGCAAAATGACGGACCTCCTTGGGAATTTGCTTGGCGCTTTGGTTGGCGCTTGCCTGGCGCCTTGGTTGGCGCCTGATTGGCGCTCGCCAGCTCGCCATCCAGGGCGCCGCGCAAACCAAATCCAGCGCCGCAGCCAGTCGGCCCGAGTTTTCAGCCGTGAACGGGGATGAGTGGAAAACTCCTCGACGCTGCTCGTCCTGTAGAAATTCGCCCTTTGCCGCTGGCAATTTGTTGCGGGGTCGATATGCTGGGATGCTGCGCGCGGTCCTTCATCCCAGCCGCGCCGCTTGCAGCGGACCGTCTGACTCGAAAGCCGTTTCGTCATGTTGAACCCCGGAGTGAGAATCCAATGACCAGACAAATGCTCCTGGCGCTGTGCGCCTGCTTCTTGTGTGCCGTCAGCGCTTGTGCCGGCGACACCCGGACCAAGATCCTTCTCATCGGTAAGGACCGCGATCACGCCTATGCCACACACACCTACATGGATGACTGCGAGCTGCTGGCCCGCTGTCTCCGGCAAACTCCGGGCCTGGAAACCGTCGTCTCCAACGGTTGGCCGAAGCACCCAGAGGTTCTGAAGGATGTGAGCGCCATCGTGCTGCAAACCAAGCTCGGCGGCACCATGCTCCTGGGCGGGCCGCAGCGCCGCCAGGTCGAGGATCTCATGCGCAAGGGCGTCGGCCTGACGGCCATTCACTGGAGCACGGGCGCGGAGAAGAGCGAGGGCGAAGAATATTTGCACATGCTCGGCGGCTGGTTCAATACCGACTTCTCCGAGTACCACGTGCAGCAAAGCAAAGTGCGGCAGGCCGACTCGAAACATCCCATCAGCCGCGGTTGGCAGGACTTTGACCTGAGGGAGGAATATTACATCAAGCTGCGCTATCTGCCGGAGAGCAAGCCGATCATGAAGGCGGCAGTCAAGGATAAGAGCGGCCAGACGCACGACTACGACATCGCCTGGGTCTACGAACGGCCAGGCGGCGGCCGCTCCTTCGGCTTTGTCGGTGGACATTTCCATGCCAACTTCGGCGAGAAGGCGTTTCGGCAGGCGGTCGTGAACGGCATTTTGTGGACCGCCAAGCGGGAAGTGCCGGAAGACGGGGCGCCGTGTGCGATTACGCCCAAGGACATGGAGCTGGCGCCCGACGCGCCCAAGAAAAAGTAAGCGGTCTGGCTCTACGCCGAAGGGCCACGCGCTGCGTTGCATGCGGCTAAGCGTCCTGCAAGCTGGTTCGCTTATGCGGACAGCGCAGAATCTCCCAGGGCCTCAAGCAAAGGCTGGAGATGGGCCTCAAATCGCTTCCAGCGGCCGACCGAACGGGCGAAGAGGGGCTGACGCACCTGGAACTTGCTCGGCGTGGAGATAGCCCGCCGATTTTCATGAAATTGCCGACAGCGGTCGTTCCACTCCAACCCCAGGAAAGCGACCAGATCGCGCATGACAGTATCCGGGTCAGATACTAACTGTTCATAACAGACATCGTGTATGGCCATAGGCAAGACGGCGTGCCAGTGAGCCATGAGGCGCTCGTATTGCCGGTAATGCGCTCCCAGATCCTCCAGGCTTTGAGCGTAATTTAAGCTCCGGAAGTTCTGGCAGAAACAAGATACACACGTGTCCAGCGGATCGCGCCGGCAGTGGATGATTCGCGCCCTGGGAAATAGTGTGGCAATGAGTCCCAGGAAATGGAAATTACCAGGCATCTTGTCCACCACCCGGAGCGCATGGCCACCGACGCTCTGCAGACGCTGCACATGGGAATCAGCCAGCGCGGCCGTCGTTTCGCTATCCAGACTAGCGAGGCATTCGGGATAAGACGCGGAGATATGGAGCTGCTGGCGGATGGCCATTGCCAGGTGCTGAATGTCCGAGCGCTCGCCACTGCCGAAAACGTGGGGATGGCTGGCCAGGATTTGTTCCACAAGACTGGTGCCTGAGCGCGGCATGCCGACGATGAAGACCGGCAATTCGGAACTGGTGCCGAACGCGCGGACATGTTGGAAATAGGCGTCGTTGCACACCGCCATCACGCGCTCGACAAAACGGCGGCACTGCGCCGCATCAAAGGCTATGCCACGTTGCTGCATGTCCTTTTTCTGCAGCTCATTGGCCCGTGCATAATGGCTGAAGGCTTCGTCATAGTTTCCAAGATTGTTCGCCAACGTCGCCAACGTGTAATGAAGCAAGCTGGCGTCTTCGCAGGACAGCTTGTCTCTGGACAGTAGCATGCGCATATGAGCGATTTCAGGGATGCTAAACTGGTACCGCTCTGCCGCCGCCAACTCGCTCAAATTGTAGTAGGCCTGGGCGTAATCAGGGTTTAAGCGCAGGCAATGCTGAAATCGACCAATGGCTTCCGGAATATTTCCCTGCTCCGTCAGCGCCACGCCATGGTTACTGTGCGGATCGACCCAGTCAGGCGCGAGCTGGGCAGCGTACTCGAAGCTGGCGATGGCTTCTTGCAAACGGCCCAGATCCTTGAGGGCCAGCCCCAGGTTGTTATGGGCGTCGGCCCACTCTGGTTTGCAGCGGATAACTTCGCGGAAACAGGCCACGGCCTCGTCGCGCCTGTCCAGCTCGCGCAGGGTGAGCCCCAGATTGCGGTGGGCATGCGCAGAATCGGGCTTCAGGCTGATCGCTGCGCGCGCACAGGCCTCGGCGGCTGCCGGCCGGCCGCGGAGACGCTGAACAACGGCGAGATTGCTATAGGCCTCGGGATTATTCCCTTCCGAGTTGATCGCCCGTTGGAGATAGTCAGCAGCTTCCTCCAGGTTTCCCTGTGCCGCACGGATGTTCCCCAGATTATTGAGCGCCTGGGAAAGATTTGGTTGCCTTCTCACGGCTTGCTGATAACAGAGGGCGGCCTCGGGCAGTTGTCGACGCGCGAGTAGCCGATGGCCCAGTTGATTGTAGAGCTGCGCATGGTCCAGCTGCTTTCCGAGCACCTGGTAGGCAGTCTCCAGAATTCGCAAGGCATCGGCATTCAACGGGTCAGCCTGCAGGACCTGAAGACACAGTTCCTCGGCGCGCTGGAGCTCGCCGGTTTGCTGTGCCTGGTGAGCAAGACGGAGCAATTCCACTGAGCCTGGCATGGATGCCTTCTCCAAGAACGCAAAAGGAGACATTCTAAATTATCGGCCGAACGCCAGACGTAGAAGGCGAATAGCAGGCCGCGCTGCCGTAGTAACTTGAGCTTCGCCTTCGGCGTGCTCTTTCTGTGATCCGCCGTTCGAACTAGATGCAGCGGGCTCTTCATCGAGGTAGAATGCAGCGATCAGTTCGATCCAAGTGCAGAAAGGGCTAGATCATGTTCCGTGCGCGGTCTCTCGTGCGTTTGATCCTTGGCCTCTTAACCAGCATGGCCGTTGCTTCTGCCGCGCAGGCGGAAGCATCCGAACCCGCCTCGTGCCGGGTGAGATCGATGCGCCGAGCAAATCGGCTGGCGAGACGTGCCCCGATTGCACCGTATTATCCACAAATGCTGGCCGAGGATGGCGTCGTGGCAACGGCGCCAGCGAAGGAATCCAAACAAGAACGTGGCCCGGAAGGAGGGACCAGCGTACCGGTCACTGGCGACGTTCTGGCCGTTGCGCGATCGAGCAATCAGTTCGCCTTCGAGCTGTACAAGCACGCGACCGAACACGACGGCAACAAGTTTTTCTCGCCAGCCAGTATCTCGACCGCGTTGGCAATGATCTATGCCGGCGCCAGGGATGACACCAAGAAACAAATGGCACACGTGCTTCATTTCGACCTGCCCGATCCCCATCTCCACAATGGCTTCGCTGCGCTCAACGCCATTTTGAACAGCAAGAGCAAGAGCTATCAGTTGAATGTGGCCAATCGCCTGTGGGGGCAGACCGGCTTCCCTTTCGAGGAAGCGTTCTTGAAATCGACTCTTGAGCGCTATGGAGCTGAACCAGGCGCGGTCGATTTCGCCAGGACTGAGCA
>DASZFN010000310.1:0-22333 GCA_035939715.1 Gemmataceae bacterium
TCTGGGAAGGAAGCCGACGGAAGATCATCGGCCTGGACATCGATGCCAGGCACCGTCCCACCGTCATCGGCGACAACATGCGCATGCCCTTCAAGGACAGCTGCTTTGACGCGGTCGTCTACGATCCACCGCACATCCCTAACCAGGGACGCGACCGCTCCAAGGATTTCAACACCCGCTTTGGCCTGGTTTTGAAATCGCCTCTCGAACAGGGTTACAACTTCAGCCATCTCTATCCTCCTTTTGTGCAAGAGGCCTATCGCGTCCTGCGCCGGGAAGGAGTTCTCCTTTGCAAGATCGCTGACTATGTTCATGGGCACCGGTTCCAATGGGCCCATGTCGTGCTGATTCAGGCGGCTGTTGCCGTGGGATTCACCGCTTGCGATTGCATTGTCAAGATTCGCAAGGGGCCGATCACCGATCCGCGCTGGAAAAAAGCACACCACGCCCGCCGCCACCACTGCTACTGGTTGGTCTTTCGCAAGTCGTCGAAGTGCGAGTAGTGCTAACCGATGCCGATCGTTTGGTGAAGAAGATCGCGAAACTGCATGTGGGCGGAGCTGCCCTCCTCGAGAATCTCGTCGAGGTCGAAGAAGGCCGTTGTCGTTGGGGAGCCTCGCCTGGCAGCGGCGGGGTCAATCTTTGCCTTCAGGATTGTCCAGTAACGCGTAAAGCCGGCAGCCTTGGCCTTTTGATGGCTTTTTTCGGCTTCGCCGATCCGGTTATGAACATTGGACACATCCTTGCCGCCCTTGATTTCAATGGAGACGCTGGGGATGGCTCCGGAAGGAAGCATCTCGATGATGGTAATATCCGGATCAGGAGCGAAGGCGATTTGTACGATTCGACCCGCGGCGTTCTTCACGGTGATGACCGTTGCCGTGCTGGACTCACAGTGACCCGAGACAAGGGCGCTGATCAAATTGAACACGATTTTCGTCGCCCCCTTGCCGATTGCGACATTCCGCGAACCACGTAATTGCGGACCAACCGTCAGCAGTTGCAACTCATGGATGACCTGCTGAGAAACCGGCTGGATGCCGTTGAAGAGGTTCCACCCGGTCTGGGCCAGACTCTTGCAAAGCCCTGGAAGAAGTTGGTCGCTCTGCGCATTTAATTGATTGTCTTGTTCCATGCGCCGAAAGCGCCCGAACACGCCTCTATAAAACTCTTTTTGCGAGAGTCCGTAAAGCAGCCGGTAGTAACCGAGCAAGAGGGGCTTGGCCCTTAGAATACACGGAACGGCGTAGAAGGTTTCTCCACGCAGCGAATAAGCGGCCAGAGCCCGAAGGCGCTCGGAGCTGACAATGGCCAGAAGCTCTTGATCCAATTCCTCGATGTCCTGGCTTCGAACTGTCTGAGCCAACGATTCGGAAAGATACTGAGTGCGGATCTGCTGCAGACGAGCCCAAAAGTCGACCTGAAGACTCGGCGAAAGCACAGGAAACCGAATCGCGGAACTTTTTCGCTTGGCCATTGCCGATTGTGCACCAGTGCTTGAAGCCGGTCGACCTCGACGTCATGCTGATCGAGGCGTGCCGTATTGTAACCGGACGACCCCGTCAAGAAAGAGAAAACCGGCCAGCGTTTGAAACAGGGCGGGTCTCGCACATCGACGTGACCATGATCCAGTCGCAGGGCAGGTTGATGGCGTAGCGGTAGCCCTGGTCCACCGCGGACATGCGCCGGCCGGCGAACGGCCAGTCGAGCGGATCTTTGGGGCCCTTGCCCTCGATGCCTGCCAGGAAGCGCTCGCTGCCCGGTTGAAATTCGCCGATCACCGCATCGGCGTACTTGCCATCGACCTCGACATATTTCTCGCGCGAGAAGGTGTAGCGCTCGTTATTGTCGACCACGCGCGTATAGCCGAGCAGGCCGCAGAAGATTTCGGTCAGGAAGTCATGCAGGAGACTCAGGTTCCTTGAACTGATCCGCCTTGCCCGAGGCGAACAACTCCGCCCAGCGCGCCAGGGCCGGCCGGTGCGCCTGCACGCGCGCCGGCAGCGCGAAGGCGGCCAGGTATGGCCGCAACACATCCGGACGAAACAACGGCTTGGCTTCGACAGGCACAGGCTCTCCGGATCAAGGCAATGGCTGGATGCCTGAATTGTAGAGGCGGCAGGCAGGTGATGCCAAAGGTGACCACCGTGCCCATCTTGATGCTGGGGATGCATAAAGCGCGCTTACCATCAATAGCATTCCGCAGCTTCCGGCAAGAATTCGGCAAGTTTTTGCAAGAATGATTCCCACCAAGATGGCCAACTGGCCATGTTGACCGTCCGCCAAGCCGCACTGTAGTTGGCGGGCGGGCGGACCGTGCTCTCGGCGCCGATTTTTGGAAACCGCTTCCAAAATTCCCGGTTGCCGCGACTGGCGGACGGACAGAAGCGGACGGCCCTCCGGCTCAAAAAACGTGGCATACTGGCGTGGTTCAAACGCAGGTTACACCTCCGGTGAGCCGCGCTGAAGATGCCCAAAAAATGGCCACCTTGCCTGTTTGTCCCAACTAAGTGGCAATGTGGCAATGTTACTCCTTCGGAACGTCCTAATCCGCGTGCCGGCAAGAGGTTGCTACGCAAGAGTAACATTGCCAACGTGGCAATGTTACTCGGCATGGTGGCAATGTTACTCGTGGATCCAGCGTGCCGATCTGCCCGTGCGCCGCAGGCGAGAATCCGCCTTCGGTTTCCACGCGCTGGGCCGGAGCGAGGTCTTCGCTGATTAGTGATACGCAAGCAAAGCCGGACTTGATCCGCGCCCTAAGCTTGTTTAGCTTGGAGATCCTGCATAGCCTTACCGCCCTTCCGGGAGAAACTTCTGCATGCTCACTCTGCTGGGCAGCCCGCGGCGCTGCTGCGATGGTCTGACTCGCCGGGAAACGCTGCAGGCGGGCGGCCTCGCACTTCTCGGCGGGTTCTTCAATCTGCCGAGCCTGCTGCGCTGGAAGAGCGACGTGCTCCAGCCGCACGGCCGGGGAAAGCCAGGAGCGTGATCCTGCTTTATCTCCTCGGCGGGGCTGCCACTCAAGACATGTTTGACTTGAAGCCCAACGCGCCGCAAGGCGTTCGCAGCGAATTCCGCCCGATGCCGACCAGCGCGCCCGGCGTGCACATCTGCGAGCACTTGCCGCGCATGGCGCGGTGGATGCACAAGGCCGCCATCGTTCGCTCCGGGGACCAAGGGGACCAAGGAAGGGGACCAAGGGGGACCAAGGTGACAGTTTACGCAGACCGTTACCGAAGACAGCTTTACGGATAAATGCGATCCCACATAAGAATTAAAAGCCCACGATGCCCGACAGGCATTCTGCTGGAATGATGTCGATCAGTCCAGGATCCGTCGCTGTCTTCGCTTCAACTTTCATCCTTGGCTTCGATTTCCACGATCTCCGGAACCGGGACGGGTCCGCCGACTCTTAAGCAAGGTGCTCTTCGGTAATTTCGCCTCAATTTGCTCCAGTATTGCCTGGAGTTCGACTTTTGTGTCTGCTTGCAGGCCGAGGGACATGGCGATCCCCGCGGTATCGGTGCTGATGCGCTCTTTCAGCTTAAGGAGATAGCCAGCACCTTCCTTGCGAAGCTCATACGCGTGAAAATGCATCGGGTCGCCATCGCGCACGCCCTGAATATGATCGAAGGCAAACTGCCGTTGCATGTACGCCAGGAGAGGACTCTGCAAGACAAGGACCAGCCGTTTGCTGAGGTGCTCGAAGGTCGCGATCTTGTGATTCAACTGCACCAGAATCGTCTTCGCTGTCATCTTCCAGTTCATCCCGAATGGCTTGCTGGCCGTTGTGTCGCAGCGCTTCACGGGAATGCCACGCTGTTTGAGGAACCGCTGGCGCTCCGGCCAGACCGTGCCCGTCGTATCCAGGGTCTGCAGCTCAATGCCCACGAAATCGCGCGGCCGGCCGCCGCGGGTCGAAACGAGGCAGTAATCGATGCTGCCGCCTGGAACAGCAAGCTCGGCAACGATCCGCAACTCGTTTCCCGGCTCATGGAGCTTGAGCAAGTGAATGCAGTCGGTGAAGATCTGGTTCCGCTCAAGTAACCGAAACGGGCAAATCATGACTGGCTGCGGCTCGCGGCCATAGATCATCGTGCATGTGCCGATGGCTGCATCGATGCGGAAGAAGCTCGCTTACTACAACAGATCGTTCACGCGAACGGAAAGATCGACGTCCAGGAGAAGTGGTTTCTGGTCCCCTGGCCGGCTGAAATTGTTTTGTCGTTGCGAGTGTAGCGGGCTTGCCGTCATATCCCGCTTCGACTATAGCTATTTAGAGCTATTTGTTCGGAGATATATCGCATGAGCCAAAAGCGCGGCGACGGCTGTAACCTTTGGTCTCTCACCGTCTTGTGTTTGCTGCGCATCCGCCCCATGCATCCCTATGAAATTCAGAGGCTGATTCGCGACTACCACAAAGATGAATTTCTGGACCTGAAACGCGGCTCTCTTTATCACGCAATCGAGTTACTGCGGCGCGGCAACCTGATCGATCCGGTGGAAACCAGCCGTGAAGGGAAACGGCCGGAGCGCACCGTCTACCGTCTGACCGAATTGGGCGAACAGGAAATGCACAACTGGCTGGCCCAGTTACTGGCCAGGCCGCTTCGGGACATGAACCAGTTTTTTGCGGCGCTCAGTTTCCTGGCCGTTCTCGCGCCGGCGGGAGCCGTCCAGCACCTTCAGGAGCGGCTGGCTGCGCTGGATTCTGAATGCGCCGTGCTCGGTAGAGTGCTGAAAGAGATGGTCCCGCGCATCGGCCGTCTATTCCTTGTCGAGGTGGAATATGCGCGAGCCATGCGGCAAGCGGAACGCAAATGGGTATCCGCGCTTATCGAAGATCTAAAGAGCGGCCGTCTCCAGTGGAATCCGCGGAAGCTTTGCGGGCCGGGGACGGAGCCTCAAGAACTTGCAGCCCCAGGAAGATTAGGAGACCGTCAACCGCTGTCCCTCGGGAAGCGGAGGCGAACCAATTCTTGAACAGTAAGGGGACATTTCATGAATGCCGAGAACACAACGGTTTCTCAAGGCGCCGATCCGGCGCAATTCAAAAAACTCTATGCTGGCGGGCCGCGCCTTTGGTTGCCGTTGACCCTGGTTACCTTGTTCTGGCTGGGCTCCTTTGTGGTTAGCGCGGTCGATAAGCCTTATTTTGATGGCTTCCTGTACGCGCTGGCTTCATCCGGCCTGCTTCTCCTGCTCTTCCTTGCCTGGTGGCTGACGAACCGCCGGGTGACGCGCGGAGAACGTCTCTACGGACTTGCCCTCGTCCTCGGCACGGGGGTACTTGCCTTCTTCATTTCCCATAAGTCGGTTGGCTTTTTCGGCGTGTTGACGCTCGGTCTGCCGCTGGCATTGACTACCTGGACGCTCTTGATGGCGGTCGTGAAGAAGATGGCGTTCACCTGGAAGCGGCTGGGCACGCTAGCCGTGTTCGCCCTGACCTGGGCGCCGTTGATCCTCGTGCGGATCGATGGTGTCGATTCAGACCTGCGCGGCGACGTCCGCTGGCGCTGGGCCACGAGTTCCGAAGACCTGTTCCTGGCAGAAAAGGCCTGCACCAGGTCCGCCGAAACCCTCGCCGACCGGGACACGCAGACGACGGTGTTGCTCAGCCCGGGCGACTGGCCGGAATTTCGCGGCCCGGACCGCGACGGCGTGATTCATGGGGTCCGGATCAGCACGGATTGGCGAACTGCTCCACCTCGGCTGCTCTGGCGGCAGCGCGTCGGCCCGGCCTGGTCCTCCGTGATTGTGATCGGCAAGCGCCTCTTCACTCAGGAGCAGCGCGGGGATGAGGAAGCGGTCGTTTGCTACGAGGCGGGCACGGGCAAAGAAATCTGGTCTCATACCGATACGGCCCGCTTCTGGGACCCCGTCTCCGGCGCCGGCCCGCGGGCCACGCCCACGTTCTTTGGTGGGCGGATTTATGCGCTCGGCGGCACGGGGATCTTGACGTGCCTCGACGCCGCGACGGGAAAGCCGTACTGGAGACACGACCTGCCGGCCGAGGTCGCCGCCCCCACGCCGCTCTGGGGATTTTCTGCTTCGCCGCTGGTCATCGACGACAAGGTAATTGTTTTTGCGGGCGGCAAGACGGAGAAGACTTTGTGGGCTTACCGGGCGGACTCCGGTGAACCGGCCTGGTCAGCGCCGGCGGGAGCGGGCAGCTACAGTTCCCCGCAAGCGGCGAGGCTGGCGGGCAAGCGACAGTGTCTCATGCTCACGGACGACGGCTTGAGCGCGTTCGCGCCGGACACGGGCGCGCTCCTCTGGAAACACGGCCGGGCCATGCCGGGCGCCCCGCGCACGGCTCAGCCGCACCTGCTGGGCGAGGACGAATTGCTGGTCGCCAGTCTGGCAGGCCCTGGCGTGGTGCGCCTCAAGCTTAGCCAGGACGGGGAGGCTTTGAAGCCAGAGGAAATTTGGCCGTCCACTGACCTGAAACCGGAATTTCCCGACCTGGTGGTACATGAAGGCCACGCTTATGGTTTTGACGTGAACATTTTTTGCTGCATCGACCTGGCCACCGGAAAGCGTAGTTGGAAGGCGGGCCGCTACGGCCGCGGCCAGGTCATGCTGCTGGCGGACCAGGGGCTGCTGCTCGTCCTGTCGGAGACCGGCGAAGCCGTTCTGCTGGCGGCCAATCCAAAACGACACGAGGAAGTCGGGCGCTTTCAAGCGCTCCACGGGAAGACCTGGAACCATCCTGTGATCGCCCACGGCCGGCTCTATGCCCGCAACGCCGAGGAGATGGCCTGTTACGAGCTCAAGCCGGCACAGGCGCACTGACATTCATGCGCCGATGTTGAAGTAAAAACGGCAGTTGACACAAGATTTCCACGGCATCTCAGCTTGCCACGCGCTCGAAGTAAGCCTTGAGCTGGGGGATCGCGACGTCCAGGCTGTACTTCGCCTGCATCTCGGCGCGGGCGGCAACACCCAGGGTGCGGTGTGCGGCAGGATCGTTCAGCACGCGCAAAGCTGTCTCGGCAAGGCTGTCGGTGTCGAAAAACGGCGCTACCAGCCCGTTCCGGCCGTGTTCAATCATCTCGCGCACGGGCGGCACATCGGAGGCGAGCACCACGCAGCCGCTCGCCAGCGCGTCCAACATGGACCAGGAAAGCACGAAAGGCACGGTCAGGTACAGATGCAGGTCGCTCAGACAGAGGAGTTCGGCGAGTTGCTCGGGGAACAGATGATCGATGAAAACAAAGCGCGACAGGTCATAGCTGCCCTGGCTTAACACCCACTGCTTGAAGCTCGGCTGTCCCGTGTGCAGC
Organism: Gemmataceae bacterium; assembly: GCA_035939715.1. GTDB lineage: Bacteria > Planctomycetota > Planctomycetia > Gemmatales > Gemmataceae > DASZFN01. Next base: position 7,290 of record DASZFN010000310.1, read on the forward strand.
TTGTCCCAGCCGTAGTACGTCAGTTCGCTGCCCACGACGACAAACAAGACCTGGGAGCGCTCGCTGGCGATGCGCTGGGCCACTTTCATGAACTGGTCGAAGCCGCGCATCGATTCCAGACCGCGGGCGACATAAGTCACTATACGCGTGTCGGCCGGCACCGCGCTCCCGGCAATGACCCGCGACACGACGCGCGGTCGATAGAGTTCGGTATCGATGCCGTCGAAGTGCACCTCAATCTTCGGCCGGAAGCGCTCCGGGAACGATTGCCGTTGCCACTCTGTCGGCGAATAACCGGAAGCGCAATCCACCAGGCTGGCCAGCACAATGGCATTGATGCAGCGCGGGTAGAACTGAGCCGGTTCGGCCGGCGGCAAATCGATGCGATAGGAGATATCACAGCGGCCGAGGGCGAAATAATACTCGCAGTAATTGACGATCGGGCATGTTAGGACTTCCGGCAGGAACAGCGTCGGCGCTCCGCAGCCGCCGTGGGCGACCACCAGGTCAGGCTTCCACTCCGGCCGCGCGCGCACCGCGGCATACGTGGCCTGGCACAATTCCAGATAGCGGCCATACATCTGCGGCCAGGGCAAATCCCGGTTGGCGCGATACTCCGCCGAGACCGGCAGCCGCTGGATGTCCAACGTCTCCAGCATCGCCTTGGTCGGTGTCGGACAGCGCGATAGGTCCTCGACCAGAAAGCGGCACTTCCAGCCATAGCGCCGGCTCAGCTCTAATGCGACATGGCCGAATTGAGCGGGGAAGGCTTCGTGAATGAAGAGAAGGTCCATGCTAAATCAGTTCCGCCGAGAATCACTTTCTCGAGAAGGCGATGGCTTCGTGGACTTCGCCGTCAGTCGCTCAAACATCTCGGCCAATTGAGGCAACGTTACATCCTGCGCATATTCGTTTCGGATCAAGCCGGCCGCTGCATCAGCAAAAGGTCGAAATTCCGCGGGGCGATCCAGCACTTGCAACGCCAGCTTTTCCCACGCATCAACATCCGCCGCGTTGACAAGCAGACCGGTCTGTTCGTGCGTGATGAACTCGCGCACCGGCTCACTGTCTGCGGCCAGCACGACGCAGCCCGCCGACAGAGCTTCCAGCAGCGAGCGCGCCACGGCATACGGACGGCTCGGATAAATATGCAAATCAGCGATGGTCAATAAATCAGCCACCACGCCAGGCGGCACTGAGCCAAGTGACCAGAACCTGTTCGGATCGTGAGGCGGAGTCTGCGCCAGCACCTGTGCGCCGTAATCCTGGTTGTAGAACTGCACATCCAGTCCGCGCCACACCGGCGCGCCGCCGATCGCCACGCACAGCACGTCTGCACGCGCCCGCAGCAGCCGATTCGCCAGCGCGACAAAGCGGTCGAAACCACGCAATTTGTCCAGCCGATCGGCCACAAAGCTGATGACGCGCAAGCCGGCGGGCACCGCGCGTCCGCCTATCGTTCGTGGCCCTGTGGTCCGGCGCGTAAAGCGGCGCGTGTCAACACCGTCATGCAAAACAACAAAGTCCTCCCGATACTCCCTGGGATACAAGTTGCGCTGCCACTCGGTTGCGGTCCAGGGGGTGATGTCGGCTTCCAACTCGATAAGGTCCATGGCATTGGCTGCGCGACGCCAGTGGAAGTACTCCACGGCGGTGTCCGGTCCGGCTTCGTCGGCCAGGTCATGGGCATGGGCGTGATAGTAATAATCGATGAAATTGACCACGGGCGCCCCAGGGACATAAATAGGCGCAAACAGCGCTGAGCCAAGCCCGGCGGAGCGGCCGAGCACGACATCAACCGGCCGCGGCCGCCGCATCTCCAGCACTTCCCAGCATCCGTAGGCGTAGCACAGACCGCGCTCCAGCACGCGCGTCCACGACACCCGCTCTTCCTTGGCCACGCCGCCCACATTGAAATGAACCAGCTCCAGCCCTTTGCCCACCGATTCCGGCCAATGCTCCGGCGTTGCCGCATTGGCGAAAAAGAACCGGCAACGATAGCCGCGCTTGCGCACCAGCCAATCGGCCACCGCCCCCAGCCGGCCCGGGAAGCTCGGTTCAATGCAAAGCAGGTGCAGCGGATCTTGTGGCATAGGGTCGTCTTTCGCTCCGCGAAAGAACGGCCTTTCGCGGAGCGAAAGGCGACATTTATTTGTGCAGCGTCTTAATTGCTGCTCAGGCCTAGACTCAAGCGGTACTGCAGGCGGCGCTGCTTGGGGTCCTTCTTGGCGTCGAGCGCTTGCCAGCGTTGGGCCGCGTCGGCCAGCGCCTGTGCGGGCTCCTTGCCGCGCAGCAGGCTGGCGCGCACCTCGTGCAGCAAGGCAAGCTGGTGGTCGCGTTCGTCCGGAATGCGCAGCCGGGTCACCGGATTCTTGAATTGCGGATGCAGCACCAACTGACGCAGCGTTTCGACAAGGTTCTCGGTGCCGTCGTCCAGTCCAAAGGCCCGCCAGCCGGCCCTGCTGTCCAGATGCTCGCGGCGAAAGACGCCGCCCCCCCATTCCGGCTCGATGACGATGTCGCGGCTGGTCTGCGGATCGGCGAGCGTGGCCGCCAGAGCAAAGGCGGCCTGTGGGGCGGCGTTGCTGCTCGGTACTACGCTGACCCAGCCTTTGGCGCCCAGGTAGGGCACAAAATTTCCTGTCGGCGCGGCGCGCTCCTGGCCGCTGCGATAATCAAAGACCACGCGGCTGCCCGGCGGCCGGCAATATCCCCACTTGCCCTGCAACCCCGGCTCGTTCACAAAACGGCTAATGCATGCGGGACCGGCTAGACAGAATACCGCCTCACCCTTCTGAAAGCTTGCGACCGGATCGGCCGCTTCTCCTGCGGGTCGGCACGCCTGCAGGCGTTTCAACATTTCCAGACCGCTCCTGAATCCCGGCGTGTTGATGCGCGCCTGGCCTGTGGCCAGGTCATAATGGAAGGACAACATCTCGTCATCGGGCGGCGGCCTGCGATCGTCCGCGTGAACGCCCAGCTGCGCAAAGGGTACCACGACCGCATAAAATTCGCGGTCGAGATCATCGTCACCGGCTGGTAGGGGAGGCAGGCTAGCCACGGGCCGGTCCAGGCCGGGACGTTTTTGCTTGTTGAAGTATTCCGCGATGTCCGCGAACTCTTGCCAGGTGCGCGGTCCGGTTCCCGGCGCCGGCAGGTCGCTGCCGCGGCGTTTCCGGTAATCGGCGCGAATGCTCGGATTCTGGAGCAAGTCTTCCCGATAAAAGCACAGCAGCTCTTCGCCGAGCAGCGGCAAGGCGTATACCTTGCGATTCCAGGTGAGCAGCTTCTGGTAGGAGTGCACGATCCTGTCCCAGGCGAACGAAGCGCCCTCGGCCGTGATCGCTGCCGGCACTTCGTGTAACTGTCCAGCCGCCGCCCAGTGCGGCATGCGCGCCGGCGGGATGACCCAGAGATCGGCGGCCGATCCCACGTCGGGACCTTTCTCGGCGTCGTAGTGCACCAGCTCCACGCGGGCGCCGGTTTGCAAACTCCAGGATTGGCTATAGCGCTGAATGACCGCGACAGCCGGATTGCCGGGACAGGAGACACGCAGGGTTTGTCCCTCGAATGTCCGGGGCTGGCGCTGGGTGGAAGTCGTCGCGGCGCCGCAGCCGATCATGCTGCCGGCCAGTGCCAGGAGCAATAACAGAATGGTCAGACCAACCGCCCTGCGCGAAGAAATGGAGTAGCTCGGCTGTGCGGCAAATGGTACGGCGACGCTTTTTCGTTGCATGCGCTCCTGCCTCGTGGCACAATACTTTGGACCGCTTAATCTTGCGCTATCTTGATGCCTGCGATTCATGGTATGATAGCAGGTTGCCGGGGAGGTTGGTGTCGCTGCGGAAATTGCCCAGATTCCAGGCGACGCCGCAGAGCGTGCACTGCGGTTTCGCGCCACCGACAGGAGTGAGGTCGTTCCATGAAGCTTAACCTAGTCGTATTGACGCCCGGGAAGATGGAAGGGAAAACCATTCCGGTCACCTTGTCCCAGTTCCTCATTGGCCGTGACCCACAGTGCCAGCTCCGGCCGGCCAGCGCGCTGATCAGCAAGCGGCATTGTGCCGTGCTCATGCGCGACAGCAAGGCCTTCGTGCGCGATTTCGACAGCACCAACGGCACCGCCATCAACGAAGAACCCGTCAAGGGAGAGCGCGAATTGCATGACGGTGATGTGCTGAAGGTGGGTCCGCTGACATTCCGCGTGGCGCTGGAAGTGGACGTGCCCGTGGACAAGCCGACGCCGGTTCCCAAGTCTGCCAGGGCAACGCACAGCGCGGAGGACGAGGCGGCGGCGGCCATGCTGCTGTCTCTGCAGGACGACGGCGCCCCAACTTCGGACAGCACGCCCGTGGACAGCGACGGCATTCCCACCGGCAGCACGGTCATGCAGGTCATCAATCCCGGAGAAGCCCCCAAGGAGGAAGATGCCAAAGGGGGCGCCGCACGCGAGAAGGCGGCCAAGGCGGCCCAGGGCAATACCTCCAGCGCCGCCAAGGCGATCCTGGAAAAATATATGCGCCGGCCGCGCGGCTAAATAAAGCAGGACGGATTGCATCCGTCCTACGCGGTGACTTAGGCTGGGAGTGAGCTTTTGCCGGTCGAGCAGAAAGCACACATCAAGAAGCGCGTCATGCCCGGTGACCTCCCCAGCGCATCCGAGCGCCATAAAATTCAGCGTCGCCTCCTGAGTTGGTTCGCTCGCAGCCAGCGCGATCTACCCTGGCGTCGCGATCGTGATCCCTATCGCATCTGGGTGAGCGAAATCATGCTGCAGCAAACCCAGGTGGTCACCGTCATTCCTTACTTCCAACGCTTTGTGCGAGCCTTTCCGACAGTGGCGGCTCTGGCTGGGGCCGACGAGCAAGCCGTGCTCCGGCTCTGGGAGGGCCTTGGCTACTACCGCCGCGCCCGAGACATGCACCAGGCGGCCCGAGTCATCATGAACGGCCACGACGGCGAGATTCCTCAGGAGCCTGCCAGCCTCCTGTCCTTGCCGGGCATCGGCCGTTACACCGCGGGCGCGATCCTCTCGCAAGCCTTCGAGCGCAGGCTGCCGATCCTGGAAGCCAACAGCCGGCGGGTGCTGTGCCGCCTGTACGGACGCCGCGACGATCCGCAACGCGGTCCGCTCCGCGCGTGGCTGTGGAAACTGGCCGAGGCGCTTTTGCCCGCGCGCCGGGTCGGGGAATTCAATCAGGCCTTGATGGAGCTTGGCGCCCTCGTGTGCACCCCGGCAGCGCCCAAGTGCACGTCCTGCCCGCTAGCGGCGCTTTGCGCGGCCCAGCGTCTGGGCATTCAGGAAACAATTCCCTTTTCGCCGCCGCCGCCTCGACCGCTCGCTATTGAAGAGGCCGCGGTCGTCGTGCGCCGCAACGGCGCCGTCTGCCTGGGTCAGCGGCCGAAGACCGGGCGGTGGGCCGGACTCTGGGAATTCCCGCACGCGCCTGTGCAGAAGGGGGAGTCGCACGACCAGGCTGCCGCGCGTTTCCTTCCGGAACTCACCGGCTTTGACGTCGAGCTTGGCGCAGAGCTGATGACGCTACGTCACAGCATTACGCATCACCGGATTCGCCTGGTCTGCTTTGAGGCGCGGCACCGGCGCGGCCGATTTTATTCCAGGTTTTACCAACAGGGCCGGTGGGTCAAGCCGACAGAGCTGTCGGCATTTCCGGTCAGTTCTCCGCAGAGACGGCTGGCGCTCATGCTGGTGAATCCGGACCGGCAACGGCGGCTGTTTTGAAGCTGCCTTGATCTTCACGCGACAGCAGTGCATAAGATTGCTACTATCGCTCTATAGCAGCCAATGTCATTCGGTACGCTCTTTTCTTTTTTTAGGAGACCAGTCTCATGCGTGTGATGTTGCGATCGGGAGGGGCGCTCTTGATGCTGGGAGCTATGCTGGCTGCGTGCGAGCAGCCGGCAAGCTCGCCGCAGAAGAGTGCCGCCAGTGCCCCAGGCAAAAATGGTCCGGCGACAGCCAAGGCCGCAGATACGGACTACGTGCTGGGTGTTTCGGGCATGGCCTGAAGGGTGTCCTGAACTGCTGCAGTGCGCGAGGCGCTGCAAGGTCTACCGTGTGTAGACGCGAACTCAGTGGTGATTGATTACGATGCCAAGGAAGCACGTTTCAACGTCAAGAAGGACGGCAAATGCAATCTTGACGACATCAAGAAAGCGGTCGCTGATTCCAATCACGGCACGGTCAGCGAAGTAAAGAAAGCTCCGAAGAGTTAGAGCGTACCATCCCGATTTGCCCTCTGTTTCCGGAAAGAGGCAGAGCGCTGGCCGATTTCCGGACAGAGGGCAAACGGCTCCTCTTGGCCAATCTGCATGTAGTGTCGGTTTGCCGTATTGTCGCCTTTCGCTCCGCGAAAGGAGGCGACAAAAGGGGTAGCGGGAGCACGCCGGTATGAAAGCCATCCTGCTGCGCGAACCGGGCAAGCTCGAACAGGTACACATCGCCGAGACAGCGCGGCCAGGGCCCGGCGAGGCTCTCGTCCGCGTTCATCGCGTCGGCATCTGCGGCACGGACATCAGCGGCTATCTGGGCAAGATGCCTTTCTACAGTTACCCACGCATTCCCGGCCATGAGCTAGGAGTGGAAGTGGTCGCGGTCGGCGACGATGTCAACAACCTGCGGCCGGGGGAGCGCTGCTCGGTCGAGCCCTATTTGAATTGCCAGCAGTGTTACGCTTGCCGGCGCGGCAACAGCAACTGTTGCGAAAGCCTGCAGGTTCTCGGCGTGCACACCGACGGCGGCTTGCGTCCGCAGTTCCTGCTGCCGGCGCGCAAGCTGCATAAATCCGGCAAGCTCAGCCTCGATCAACTGGCTCTTGTGGAGACGCTCGGCATTGGCTGCCACGCCGTCAGCCGCGGCCGACCGGCAGCGGGCGACCATGTCCTGGTCATTGGCGCCGGGCCGATCGGTTTGTCGGTGATTGAATTTCTCAAGCTCGCCGGGGCCGTCATCACGGTGATGGATATGAATGGAAAACGGCGGGACTTCTGCGCGAAGACACTGGGTGTGCCGCACACGATCCTTTTTCGGGAAGATGATTCTGAACTGCCGCAAATCCGCGCCATAACGGACGGCGCTCTGTTCTCCGTCGTCTTCGATGCGACCGGCAACACACGCTCGATGTGCAACGCCGCCCATTACGTCGCCCACAGCGGGCGGCTGGTGCTCGTGGGCGTCGTGACGGACAGCATCAGCTTCCCCGATCCCCTGCTGCACCGGCGGGAATTGTCCATCCACGCCTCACGCAATGCCTTGCCTGCCGACTTTGAGCGGATCATTCAGCTCATCGAAGACGGACGCCTTGACACGCGGCCGTGGATTACGCACCGATCAGCGTTTGCTGATTTGATAGGCGATTTTCCATCGTACACGCGGCCGGAGACGGGAGTAATCAAAGCGATGGTGGATGTCGAATAAGAATTAGGCATTTTGCTCAGAAGGCCGCAATATTCGGCCGGCGCCAGCGAATTACCCTAGGACGCATAGCTCCCGCATTGATATCAGTCCTGCAAACCGAAGGAAGTTGCCGCCATGCGTAATCTCCTTAGCACCCTTGTCCTCCTGGCCGCCGGCGTTGTCGCCCTGGGTTATTGCCGGGACTGGTTCAACCTGTCCACGAGGGAAGACCGGCTCAGCGACCAGGTCGAGGTCAGCGTACACATCGACAAGTCCAAGATCCGTCACGACGCCCGGCAGGCGAAGGACGCCGTTCGCTCCTGGCGGCAAGAAGTTGCCGATCTGTTTGATGACCGGGACGAGCCGGCGGTTGCAGACTTCAATCGCTAACGATCACGACGGCGGCGGACCGAGGAGCTTTCGGCCTTCCTGTTCGATGCGCTGCTTGATCCCGGCCGCGAGCATGCGCAACGGCCAGGGCAAGGGAATGTCGAGACGCACGGCCTGGTCTTCCACGAAGACCTGGCCCGTCGTAGTCATGCCGGCCGCGGCCAGCGTGAAGTGCATGGTATCGCCTTCCCAGCGCTGCGAAACCTGGCCGAGCCCGCCATACTGTTTTTGAAATTGACTGACCAACTCGCCGACGCGCCGCTTGGCCTCTTCACGAGTCAGCTGGTGCGGAATCGAAACTGTCAGATTAGCCATGAGAGAGCCATCCGCAGCCCGCGGCGCGAGCAAGGTATCCCTCGCCGGCGCTGCAGGCTGCGCGGTTATCGGCGCTTGCACGCCCTCTTAGACCTCCAGAGCCTCGGCCGGTGCTTCGGCCTCCAGCCCCAGGCGCTTACGCGCCTCGTTCAGCCTCGACTTGGTCTCGAGGCACCACGCCGAATTCAATTCGAAATCGGCCTCGGTGGCGTCGAGGACGTCGCCATCGCCGAGATTGCTGCCCAGCGGCTCCACAATGAGGAAGCCGCTGAATGAATCCAGCAGGATGCCGTCCTTCATGCGCCCTGACTTGCGCAGTGAATCCATGCGTTGTTTGGAAATCCTACGTGCCTGAAAACGGGTCTGCATGACACTGTTCCTTTCGGACTCGACACATTAGCGGATCGCTCGGGAGAAATTGCTGCCTCCCTTGCGTGTCCGCCTTCCAGGGTTCGATGGTTACTACACTCTCGCCTGTGCCGCGAGGACTAACCAATGTTTGCAAATCTCGTTCCAATCATCCGGCAACGTGGTGTGACTCGCCCCTGTGGGTCAGCGGCTTCGACGCCGGCCGCAACATTCATCCCAGAAACGCCAGCCGCCAGCCATCGGCGGTAGCTTGGCGCTGGCCGGCAGCGGCATAGAGCCGGTGGAAAAAATGCTTGCATCAAAAACATACACGTGTCTAACATCCTCACCGAGGCAAATAATCATGCCGGGCGCCCGCGCAATTGCCACCTTTTTTGACGCAATGGCTTTTCGCCCGGCCATTGCGAGGCTTCCTGGAGCGGCATGAACAGGCCGGCCGGCACTTCCGCAAAAGCACCCGCCCCTTCGGCACGCCTTTTGCGTATTCCCCACTCAGAAGGTTTCATGAAATCTTGACGGCAGAGACATAAGGCAGAATCAGCCCGATGGCACCGTCAGGAGAAAGAGCTATGTACCACACCATCAAGTTCGCATCAGAATGTTTGGTTGATCTGGAAATGTCCAGCCGGCAACCGCTCGAACGCGTGTTGATTCGCCCCGGAACAGGCTTGCGGGCCCAGTTGAGGCCGTACGTGCTCGAAACCAACGACGGGCCGATTGAGGTAGCCGACCTGTTTTTTGAAGATGACACGGCGATCCGTAGCGTGCCGTTTGCTTGCTTCTCGTTCGTGGACTAGATGATTGTAACCCGAGGGGCCCTCGCTGGCGCGTCGGGTTATAATGCGAACTGCTAACGGACAAACATCCAGCGGCCCGCTGCACCAGTGAAATGCTTGGTGCAGCGGGCCGCTTTCTTGAATGCACTGACCGGAACCGCTCAAGGCTGTTGGATCGGTGACTTATCGGGTTTTTTGGGGGAGCAGCCTAAGGCTGGAGCCACCCAAGAACGTATATGCCGAAATCCACAAGCCTACCGGTTCCGGTGATCTTGGGTCGGTGGACTTTCGATAGTCGCCTCCTTGGTTAGAACCTAGGGATTGACGTCTCGCCTCATGTCATATCTAGCCATGAGCCGGGGGGATTGTCAAGTGGGCGGACAAATTCCCGCGAAAGTAGGTCGCGATTCCGGATCCTGACCCGTCACGTCAGGATCAGAATCCTGACCTACCGTGATTCACGCCACACGTCGCAAGCGCGGGGACCGGCGGGTTCACTATTTTTGACCGAAACACCGCCTGCGCTCAAGAACGAAAGGCGAAGAATAATTTTCGAGCAAAATCTTAATTTTCTTGTTGCAGTGCCGCGACGTTCCGCGTACATTCAGAATTAACCTGTGCGGTAACGCCACGCAACAGAGTCGCACTCTCCCAATGTGGCGTTAGAGTACAGAAGAACGGGCTTAGCCTATTTCCTCTCCCGAGTGCTTCAAAGTCGGCGCTAAGCAGCTGCAAGCGGAGCAGAAGCAAGAGACAAAAACGTGAAGGCGCAGGACCAGGGCATGTGCCCTGGGAGGGTGTTTGTGCGCACCTGCTGGACGTGGCGGAAGGAACGCAAAGAGCGGATTTTGAACCTGAAACTTCTGCCGCATGCATTTGCCGTCCCGTAATTAGGGAGTAATGAACTAGGGATTGGTTTGTTCAAAGTCGGCTTATTATCGAATAGCCGTTTTTGCCGGAAACAGAGAACAGCCATCGACGTTGGGGGCGAGACAGGCAAAGGGCCTTCCCGCATTTCCCTGCGTATCCCTTCCTGGGGAGGAAGTCATGATTCTTCGTCTTCGCAAGTTGGGTTTTACCCTCATTGAGTTGCTGGTGGTGATCGCCATCATCGCTGTGCTGATTGGACTGCTGTTGCCAGCTGTCCAAAAAGTCCGCGAGGCGGCCAATCGCATGAGCTGCACGAACAATCTCAAGCAGATTGCTCTGGGCGCGGCTAATTACGAATCCGCTTATAGCAAGTTTCCGCCGGGGATCGTGGTGAGTCCGAACTCGCCCACAGCCGGATACACCTTTCCCCCACCGGTAGCCGGTCCCTATACGGGCGTGCTGGTCTTCCTGCTGCCGTACATCGAGCAGAATGCCATCTATTCGCAGATTCCCAGGGACTATTTCGATCCCCAGGGGACGGCACAAGCCTGGGCCTATGCCACGGCGCCTTTTGATTACCAGTTAGGCATTTCGCCCACGAACGGCACAGGGATTGCGCCCTACTGGGTTAACCTCATCAAGACTTATTACTGCCCTTCTGACGATCCGAACGTTAGGCCGGAAATTGGCTGGCTTGACGGGCAATTTATCACACCTCCGACGCCGCCAAATACTACCGGTACCTTCTGGATCGACTACCTTCCCGTGCCGACGGCGGGAAACTGGATATGGAACCCCATGCCCGTCACCAACTACGTTGCTTCCGCCGGGGGGGTTGCCAAGGGGTATGATCCCGCCTGGGACAAATTTAATGGCATCTACAGCTTCAACTCAAAGACCCCGGTTTCCAGCATCCGCGATGGCACATCGAACACGGTCGCCTTCGGCGAGACGCTCATGGGAAGTCCGGTCGGCCACCGAGATTGGCAGGCGCTGTGGCCGGCGGGCTACTGCATGCCTTCTGCCTGGGGCATACAGCCGCCTTTGACGAGCAGCCACCACCAGTTCTTGCAATACAGCAGCAAGCACACCGGAGGCATCGTCAACTTTGGGTTTGCGGATGGCTCCGTCCACAGCATTAATCCGAGCATCGACAAGCAAACCTTGATCTACATCACGGGCATGTCGGATCAGACCGTAGTTGATTTTTCGCAGTTTATGAACTAGCCCGCAAGACCAGTAAAGGAAGTGGGTTTTCTGACCCCCGGCATCCCGCCGGGGGTCCTTTTCCCTTTTGTGTTATTTAACCTTGCTAAATCCAGTAATCCGAATCGTGCCCCTTTGAAGTGCAGGCGGCACGATTCGCCTCTTCGCACGGCCGTACTTCCGATGAGCCGTGCCACGGGGTTTTTCCTGGAGATGATTATGCGTTTGACTCATCAGCTTTTCTTGGGGATGTTCCTTTGCGCCACCTTCGCGTTGGGCTGTGGCGGCCCCACTGGGCCCTCTGGTGGTACTTCTTCCCAGACTTCCGAGAACTCGGGACCTCCGGTCAATGTCAAGAGTCGGCCGGGCGCACCGAACATGCAACCGCCACCGCCAGGCAAACCTCCTCCCTGAACCGAGGATCGTTCGATTCTTTACTTAGAGGTTTCTCGCTCCCGGCTTGAGGTGCGCCCCCAGCACACATTCCACCTGACGAAGACAGGAGCCGCCTATTTTGCAGGCGGCTCGACGTTTTTCCCGTCGTCTTGGGACAGCTTGCGCTCAAGCTCCTTCAGGGCTGCGCGGGCCGGCTCGTAATCTGGCCGGCAACGAAGCGTTGCGCGGTACTCCGCAGCCGCGCCCGCGGTATCGTTGAGCCTGTTGAGGCATTCAGCCAGGTCGAAGTGAGCCGCGGCATGGTCGGGCTTGAGCTGTATGGCGCGCCGAAAGCTTGTAACCGCTTCGCGCGGCTGCTTGATGGCCTGACACCAGCCCAGGCCATACCAGCCCTGCGCCGCCTCGGGATCTATCTGAATAATGTGCCGGCACGCTTCCTCGGCGCGCTCAACCGCGTTCATATCGTGCCAGATATCAGCCAGGGTGAACCAGGGAATCGTCGACGCCGGATACTTTTTCGCCGTGTCCTCCAGAATCGGAATCGCCTGGTCGAGTCTGCCGAGACGTCGCAGCGTGCCGGCGGTCTCAATCCGGGCCCCAAGCCCCCGTTGTAACTTCTGACCTTGCTCAATGAAAGGATCCGGCCAACCCTGATCCTCGGCCAGTCTGGATGCGCGGTCCTCGTCTTCCTGGGCACGTTGGTGCTGGCCAAGCCGGCGATAAGCCAGGGCGCGCATGGTATGGGCCCGGCGGCGGGCGTGTTCATCCGTCAGGCACGCGCTCAACAGCTCGATGGCGCTTGGCCAATCTTGCTTCAACAAGGCGAGGCGGCTCATGTCAAAGTGCGCGCGTATGTCTTGCGGATCTTGCGCGAAAGCTTGTTTCAGGTGCGCTTCGGCCTCAGCCAGGCGGCCGGCGTCAAGTAACGCTTCCGCCAGGCGGAGCCGGACAGATGCGTCCGCGTCTCCCGCACGTTCGGCGGCACGCCGGAAACATTCGATACCCGCTGCCGGATCGGTGAGCATCAGCATGATGCCTTGAAAGTAAGGCCAGCGCGGATCTTGCGCGTCAAGGCGCTCGGCCTGGGCCAGGCAAAAGTTGGCTTGCTCGAAATAGTCGTGCGCCCACAGAACGAGGCCCAACCGGCCCCAGGCCCGGCCCGACGACGGGTTCTGGATCACCTTGTCGCGCCCTTCCGCTATGATCTCGACGATCTCCGGATCCGTCTGGGTTGAATCCACCGGCGGCGGCTCGGGTCCCCGAGGGCGGGATACGTACCATACGGCGCTCACGCCGGCGACGAGCAGACTCAGACTTAGCGCCCCGTTCAACCAGCGCTTTTGCCGCGAGGAGCCAGCGCCCGGCGGGCCGGTTTTGAGTTCCTGGCTCATGGCGTTGCCTTTCGACCTCGGCCGCGTTCCAGGGTAATCACTCGATCCACGCCGCCTCCAGGAAACTCCTCGGCCTGGCCATCGGGCCAGAGCACGCGCAGCAGGTCAAAGCTGGTAACGCTGCCGAGGCCGAAGTGCGCGCGCGGGTCGCCGCTGCACAGGTAGCTCTGGCCCGGATTGATGGCGCCAATCCAGCGGCGTGCTCTGCTCTGTACGGTAACGACCGCGCCATAGGCATCACGGTGCAGCGCCGGATCCACGGCTCGGACCATGAGCCAGTGGCCATTCCGAGGCGCCACGTTGCGATAAAACCGGGCCGGACCAGCGACCGCCGTGGCAACCAGATCGACGCGCCCGTCGCCGTCGAAGTCTCCCCAGACAAGTCCGCGGCAGACGCCGTACGCCCCGCAGAAGGCCTTGTTGCTCGGCGAGATGTCGCGAAATTTCCCCTGGCCATCGTTGACAAACAGCTGGTTACGCTCCGCATAAGGAGCCCAGTAGGGATCGACCTTGACATCCGCTGACGGAGCGGCCGGTTTTCGCGCCACGCGTCCGTTCACGATCGCGAGGTCGGGCGCCCCGTCCAGATCGAAGTCCACCAGGATCGCGCCGAACCCCGTGCCGTGCCAGCGTGGGTTGGCTAGACCCGAGCTGATGGTTCGGTCTTCATAGGCGCCCGCGGCGCTTGGATGCCACAGGGTGTGCGTCTCCTCGGTGAGGTGTGTGACAAAAACGTCGAAACGTCCGCTGCCGAAGACATCCGCCAGGGCTATGCCCATGTTGGCCTGGGTCTGGCCCATGTTGTTGAACGCCAGGCCCCGGGTCATGGCCTCATTGACGAAGGTGCCGTCGTGCCGGTTAATCCACAGGTGGTTGGCCGCCGAATCGTTGGCCACGAGGATGTCCGGCCAGCCATCGCCGTTGAAGTCGGCGCAGACAACGCCCAGTCCCGGTCCGGGCTTGCCTAGACCTGCCTTGTGCGTGACATCTTCAAAACCAAGCCAGCGGCCGTGGGCATCGCGGCCGCGGTTGTGAAAGAGGTGGGCGGCTGCGCCGGCGAAGTTCCTGGGGTGGCAATAATCGCGTTGCCCGTTAGCCGGCGCGCACACCAGCGCCGCGTCGTAATCGACATAGTTGACCACGATCAGATCGAGCCAGCCGTCCCGGTCGTAATCCACGAAGGCCGCGGACGTGCCCCAGCTGAGCGTCTGTACGCCGGCGCTGTCCGTGATGTCCTCAAACGTTCCATTACCCCGGTTGCGAAAGAGCCGGCCGCCGCCGTACTGGGACACATAGACGTCCACGAACCCGTCGTTGTCGATGTCGCCGACGGCCACGCCCATGCCATAACCAGCGATGTCGAGACCGGAGCCGGCGCTCACATCCTCGAAGCGTCCATCGGAGCGTTGATGATATAACTTGTTGCGGGCGGGTGAACCGGGTCCGCCATTCTGGATGAGGTAGAGATCAAACCGGCCGTCCTTGTCATAGTCCAGAAGTGCCGCCCCGGAACCCATGCTTTGCGGCATGAAGTACCGTCCCACAGGCCCGGCCTCATGAACGAAATCCAGGCCAACCTGAGCCGTGTCGTCGCGAAACCAGACGGGATCCTCAGCGGACGCGGCCTCATCGACCAGCGCCACCTCTGTTGAGGCTGAATGCGAGCCGCCACAGCCCAGGCTCAGTGCCGATAGGCCGAACCATAAAGCCAGGGCAAAACGCATTCGCTTCGCTTCCTCCGGGATCAGGCGCGGCGGCCGAACTGGGAAGGGCATTTGAACCTTCTGCTTATTCTCCCGTGGCGTTTTCTCTTGTCAAGCGCTCCGTCGCGGACAGCAGCAGCCAGGAGAAGGAGTTGCCGTCAAGAGGCCGCGCCACAGTTGCGCCAGCGTGCATATCCGTAATTGCAAGGCT